>JADFMZ010000276.1 GCA_022563615.1 Planctomycetota bacterium | reverse complement strand
AGCAAGCCCCGGTGAAGACCAAGCAGAACCCAGACGGCCCGGCGCTGTTCGTGCTCCTCGCGGAACCGCCGCTGTAGCTCCGCGTGAACCTCGCTCAGCCCCGGCACATCGGGCGCGCGCTGGGCCAAGGCGTTGTATTGCTCCCTGGACCACTCCTGGAACTGCGACTTGGCTGTCAGGTACAGGGCGTGGCCGACATACGGCGCGAAGAAGATCGCCAGCAACAGCAGGTGGACGAAGAACCAGGGCCCGGTGTACTGGCGCCGCAGGACGGACCACGGATCGGGTGCGTTCCCCTCGATCCGAATCCCCTCCACCGGATTACCGTCAAAACGCAGATCAAACGCCCAGTGCACGTCGGCCCCATTCAGATTCGCCTGTTTCAGGTCAGCGTGTTCGAGGTCGGCCCTACTCAGGTCCGCGTGTTCGAGGTGGGCATCCCTCAAGTTCGCGTGTTCGAGGTGGGCATGCCTAAGGTTCGCGTGTTCGAGGTGGATGCGCTCGTAGTCGGGACTATCCACGAGTATATGCTCACCACGCCACTTGTTCCACGCTCGGAGGCGGGCTTCGTCCTTGATCTCGGGGTCCTGTTCATCTTCCTCCAGGTTCTTGACGAGCAGGGCCAGTTGCCACCAATCGCCCTTGAACTTTTCCGAGTCCTCTTTGAGCTTGAGCTCGTCGATGAACTTGTCGCCGAAGGCTTGCCGGGCGTCCGCCTCGTTGTACGCCTCCTCGGAAGCCTCGTCCTTAAGTGATTTCGGATGAGGTTTGTGGGCCTTGACGGCATCGTCGAGCATACAGGGAGCATACTCGGACGGGGCGACCGTGCTAGCGGGACGACACAGGCGGCGTGTGCCACTGCTCTTGAGCAGTGTCCATGGTAGTTTTCGTGCAGCTTATGCAGTGCTCAGCAGTTTGTGCACTGCTCAAGAGCAGTGGCACACCCACACACCGACGCGTGACGCCGCGCTAGGACGCAGCCTGCAAGGTCAGCTCTTCCGGTTGACTTAAATCGGATGGCTTTCGGGTTCGCCCGAGGGCTGGCGCGTTCAGCGTAGCCGCCGCGTGCGCGCGGCGCGCAAGGTCGTGCGGCGCGTTGGCCACCGCTCTTCGCCACTGCATTCGTTCCGCGCGGGTCAACAGCGCGCTGAGTTTCGGACGAATGCGCCCCGCCTTGGAGCGATCCACCGAGCCAGGCGCCGGCGCATCGCTAATCAGGTTGGAATCGATTATTCGCGTCAGGATCCCGAACATAACGTTGCCCATTTCGGGGGTGATGATCCCGAGCCGCACCTCTCGGTAGAGGCGGTCCATGGCGTTTCCGACCGAACGCCGGTTGGACAGTTTGCGGAGGTAGCCATCCGGCAGGTGTGTAAGGCGTCGGTTGCCGGGCCGGCGTTTGGCGGCCAATCGCTGTTGCCGCTTGGCCGCCACAACCGGGTCGTGAAAAATGCACAATTCGGAACCCTTGTGAATTCGGCCTCGACATCGCCGACCCGCCTTGGTGATGGCTGAGCAGCGCGTTTCGTAAGGAAGTCGTCGCCTGCGGGGCGCGATTGCACTTTTCTGGTCGGACTTCTCGGTTTCGTTCTCGATCGGGGCCGTAAGGAATTCCCACAGCAGCATAACCCACCCTCCTCATGCCGACGCGCGGCACTTGCCAGGAAGTTCAAAGAGCCTGCACCGACGGGCGTCCCTGATGCGCCGGCCTATTTGCTATACGAAAGCGTTATCTTGAAATACGAGGTGCGTGATCCGTCCCGACACCGTCCTGCCGTACAACGAACTGTCTGTGGTGCGTAACAAGGTCGATCCCACTGGCGCCTTGTGAAACGCGAGGCCATTGTAGCTTGTTAACAGGGCCTGGCAAGCTCAATACTTCAAATTTCCATCGCGAAACAGCGAACCAATCACTTGGGAGATAACCCTCTTGCGCATATGCGATTAGCGATTTTATTACAAACAAATCACAGGGCGGCAGTGTTCCAGTGATGATATGAGTTGCAGGTTGGGTCGTGGGGTGCTTTCGAACACGCGATCAATCGGTCGAGTTGTCCGTCCTTCGCCCCACGCGTTGCGCCTTGATGCGGCTGCGACGCCGCTTGTCCTCCAGCCGCCGCCGCTGGACGTGACCGGGCACTCGTGTCGGCTTGCGTGTTCTTTGCTGCCGCAGCGCATCAGCCACCAATTCGTAGAAGCGGTCCGAGGCGGCACGACGATTGGCAAGCTGGCTCCGACGGCGGGCGGCGACGATGCGAAGAACACCATCACGCGTTACGCGGCTGGCCAGCCTCGAACGAATCCTGTGTTTTTCACGGTCATTCAGGGCCGAGCAAGCCTCAAGATCAAACCTAAGCGTCACGCGTGTGTTGACCTTGTTGACGTTTTGCCCGCCGGGCCCTGAACTACGCGTGAACGTAAACGAGAACTGCTCTACGGGAATTCGTTCGCGCAGAAGCTCAGCCGCTCGGGCGCCAACCTCGCAGCCGTCCATCAGCCTGGTCCGAGGGGCAGTAGATGAGTTCGAGGTCGGAGAATCTTCGCGTGGATGGATGTCTCCACTCCCCCGCCTGATGCCGAGCCGCTGGCATCGCCTTTCAGACGCTGCCACACGGAACGCAGAAAACGCTCAACGGGTGAGGCCTGTGTGGACCCATCGGGCGGCTCGCGCGACCCCGTCTTGACCTCGGCGCCGGGTTTCCCATCGGATTCGGCATTCTTGGATTTCGACATCTGCTGTTGTTGAACCAGCACCGACAAGTAGCGAAACGCCAGCGCCGCGTTATCGCGCCCCGCGATGTTCAGGCCCCGCTCATAGTCCCGGGCCGCTGCGTCGAGGTCTCCCAATGCCGAGTAGCAATCTCCACGGATGGTCAGGGCGTCGACATCATCGGGGTTTTTCGCCAGAACATGCTCGGTATCCGCCAGAGCCAACCGATTCCTGTGCGTAGAGTAATATGCGCCGGCCCGACCCAGCCGGGCTAGCATCGAGTCCGGCTGTTCCCGTAAAGCGTCCTCGAAATCCAGGATGGCGCCGCCAGCCCGACCATCCTGAATCAGGGCGAGCCCCCGCGCGATCTTGGCCCACGGCGACGTGTCATCGAGTTGGGTGGCTCGCGTGAGATCATCGAGGCTGTGGTCCACCTGATCCAGGAGAAGGAAGGCCAACCCGCGCCATACATACGCATCAGCCGACGCCTCGCGCAGAATAACCATCTTCTGGGCATCCTCCAGCATCTGGCTAAAACGGCCCATTTGACCCGAAACCGCAGCCCGCATGCACCGTGCATCGTAGTCGTCCGGGCGCATAGTGAGGTAGCCGTCCAGGAGCGCCTTGGCCTTGCCTGCGTTATCAGGCCAAATCCGTGCCGCCTCGCGCAGCAGCTTGGAGGGCTCGTCGCTTGGGTCCGGCACTGGTTCCGTTGGGTCCGAGTGCGCCGCGGCTGCATAAAAGGCCAAAGCAAGACGCCCCGCAATAGCTGCGGGGGTTCCGACCATCGGCAAGTCCGCGGATTCAGGCGACGCAGGCTGCCCGGGCTGACCAGGATCCACAAACGCTTGAACGGCGCCGGCCATCCGCAGCGGACCACCCAGCTCCAGCGGAAGTACGCTGAACAAATCGAGGAGCTGCTCGTTTTTTTCCTGCAGATCGGCGACGGCCTGGGATTGTTGTTGCACCTCACCACGTTGGCCCAGCCAGGCCCCTCCAAACGCGAGCAGGACGACGGCCGCAGCGGTGGACAGTGAAGCCAATTGATGCCGATGGATGAACCGCCCCGCGCGAAGCAACCACCCGGCCCGCTTCGCCCGGATGGGAAGGCTTTGAATGAAACGACGTAAGTCGTCCCGAAACTCGCCGCCCGATCGGTATCTCCGCGCCGGATCCCGCTCCATCGCCTTGAGGCAGATCGTTTCCAGATCCACCGGGATCTGCTCGTTGTGCGTTCGCGGGGCCGCCATCTCCGACGTCAGGATCCGACTGATCACGCGCTCTCGGGTATCACCTGGATAAGGTGGTTTGAGCGTCATCCATTCGTACAGGGTGGCTCCGAGCGAGTAGATGTCCGTGCCGTGATGGACTCGATGCGGATCGCCGCTGAGCTGTTCCGGGGACATGTATAACGGGCTGCCCAACAGTTCGCCCGTCATGGTCACGCCGGGTTGCTCCGCGAGCCGCGCCAAGCCGAAGTCCGAGATCCGCAATCGCCCGTCGTTGCCCAGCAGCAGGTTATGCGGCTTGATATCCCGGTGGATCACACCGTTGCGATGAGCGTAGTCGAGCGCATCAGCCACGTCTGCAATATGCCCGGCGATCTCGACGAAATGTTCGCGAGAAAAACGAGCTACGGAGGACCGACCCAGCGAAACGCTGGTGTCGTCGTCTGCCGGCGCGGGTTCTGTTGTCGCCTTCGTCGGAACCGGGGGCGTCGCCCCGCCAGGGGAACGATCCAGAGCCACCGTCTCATCGAGCGCGATGGTCGCGGTATCGGCCTGTTGCCCCGCCTGCCTGCTGACGATCAACTCATTGACGCTCTGCCCCTCGATCAACTCCATGGCATAGTAATAGGTTCCCTTTTGCTCCCCGAGGGCGAAGATGGGAACGATATGGATATGATGGAGCTTGGCCGCCGCCTGGGCCTCGCGCTGGAAGCGGGCCACCGCCGTCGGAGAGGAGCTGACCTGCCGGCTTAGAACCTTCAGCGCGATCGTCCGCTGGAGCGATTGCTGCCAGGCCTCGTAGACCGTTCCCATGCCGCCGCGACCGATTTCACGCCGCAGCGTATAGTCGCCGAGCACGCCCAGCGACGCTTGATCGTGGTCCTGAGCAGACCCCGAGGCGCCAGGGTTGCGTTTCGCGG
>JADFMZ010000275.1 GCA_022563615.1 Planctomycetota bacterium | reverse complement strand
TGAGAACGATGTGGCGACCGCAAGCGTCATACGAAGGTCAACTCTCCCAAGGCTGGCACAAGGTCATACCGTCGAGCCAGTTCGAGAAACCGGGCCATGGCTGATTGTTGTCGCGGCCCCAAGGTGAACTTGAGCCTCCGGGTCAGGTAAGTCTCCGCCAACGTGACAGGCCAACCCAGGCCGGGCCCCAACTCCGCCGCAATCCGCTTGGCTGATGCTACCCCCCGATCTCGCGCTTCCGAGAGCTTGCGCCCCAACGCGGCCAGGTCGCCTCCAGAATCACGCGGAGCCACCCAGACGGCGAACACGAACGGAAGCGACGTCAACGACTTCCACGCCGAACCCAAGTCGGTCTGAATCTCATACTCGACCAGATCATGGTGAACCACCTTGTCGCCGATCAAGAGAACCGCTTCGCAATCCTCAACCGCTTCTTTGCCTTGATAGGGTACCACTTCGAGTCGGCGGCCGTAGCACTCCTGCCAGATGATCCGCGCCAGGGCCACCGATGTGTGTGAGTCGCCGTCCACGTGGAGCCTGCGGACCTCTTCCGGCCGGCTACGCGAAAAGATGCGGACCGTAAGCGTCTCACCATCACAACCGATGCAGGCGTCAGAGATGATTTGCCAGATGTCCTGTCGCTCAAACAGGTCGATGACGGGAACAAGAGCTGCATCCACCGCGCGCCGATCCAGAAGGCCCGACAGGCGAGCCGGAACGTCATAGATCAGTTCGGCGCCATCCCAGGCGTCCAGGCCATCCACCAAAGGCTTGGCGTTCAGGTAGGATACGACTCCGATTTTCCACTTTCGTTGCATGTTATCGCCTTGCGCCGCCCGGCCGAGCCTCGGTAAATGCCTTGCCCCTGGGCGCTTCGCCTTCGTCGGACCGCAGGAGATTCTATCCGACCTCAGCCATAACCGTCCAACCGCACCAGATCCACATCGCAGGGTTTCATCCTTATTGAAAACCGGGGAGGTCGGGGGCGAGTCCGCACGACCCGTTCGGAGAGCGCGCGTTGACCGCGTAGGGCGCCGGTCCTAAGGTGCCAACCCAGTACATCATTTTTGCAGGGAAGACTCTAATGCGCGTTTGGTTTGCCGCCCGAACAGGAAGAGCCGTGTTGATGGCCGTGGCTGCCTGCGCGGTCGGATGCTCGACAACGGTTTCCATGTTGGAAATCGTGGATCATCGTGCGCCCGGCGTGACGAGGCGTTACCGCGAGCACTTCGAGGAATCCTACTACTCTTTCGATCAGAGTGGTAACGTGGAGATTGTCTTGCGCCGGTCCACCACGGGGCGAACCGACCCGAGCGCCGCCATCCAACAGACCGTCCACATCCGCAGTCTGTGGCAGTCGATACCGGGGCGAACCGTCGCTCATCGCACGCAGATCAACGCCACCGTCGTCTACAGCATTACCCGAGGACACATCAGCCAGACGTTTGAAGGGGCGGGGTCCGTTTTCTACAAGCTTCACGGTCGGACGGGCGAATTGACCGGCGCCCTCGAATTGGCCACCCTGCGCCCGACGTCCCAAACCTCCGACTCATCGAGCTTGTTCAAGCAGGCTGAGCTGGCCGGCACGTTCCGGGCAACCCACGATCCTCGGCGGGTCTTGCGGATCGTCAACGAGATGACGCGCCGGGCCGCACAAACCACTACAGCCTCGCGCCGATCCGGGTGAGTTTGCGGCTCCCCGTTTGAGGACGGCCCTGGCTATCGATCCGAGGGCTGAATGATCCCGTAACCCATAGGCTTCCAGCATCCATCCGGGCCAACAGACGCAAGAGCCCGCGGATTCGGGATGGATGTATCTTTCGTTCGGCGTCGCATCTTCCGATATTCACGGTACATCGTCGCCAACCCATGCGGGGCGAGCCGGATGAGATACCTCAAAATCAAGGATTCGGGGGTGGTATCGTGTCTGTCGGCTGGAACGAGTACTTGGGTGCATCCGATACCTGCGCCAAGTACTGCGAGTGTCATCGAAGGTGCAAGAGTTCCTTCGAGGAGCATCGCCGGAACATTCTCCATGCGGTTGAAGCGACCAAGCCGAAAGTCGTAGCCTGTCTTGGCGCAGGCGTGCTCAACGACATCCCCTATGAGTCCATGATCCGGTCGGGGGCATCCATTCATCTTGTGGACTGGATCCCGGACTCCATCGACACGGGTATCGATCTGTCCATCATCCAAAACGATGAAAGCGGACAACCCCACTGCATCTATTGCCATCCGACCGTCACGTGTCCTCAAGCCTATTGTCGCAACTACCGATCGTCGTCGACGTCCGCCGCAGCCGTGTGTCGTAGTTTTGTCTCGATTCCGGGTGCGCCGCCGCGCTGCGCCGCCTATGAGAGAGGGGATCAGCCGCGGGTTCACTACGAAGATGTGACCGCGGGTTACGGCGCCGAATTCGGGCGGGAGATTCTTGCCGAGCTCCACGGCGTCCGTTCATGGAGGCAAGCCTTCGTTCGGGCTCAGGCACTGGCCAACAGGGTCGATCACCATCGAACGTGCACGACCATTGCCGATGCCAGCGTGCAGCTTGTGACCTCTTCCATGGTCATCTCGCAATTCGACCACGAGCCTTACCAATACTTTTCGCACTGCGCAGCCGGTCGACTGGGCCTGCCGACCGCCAAGGAGGAAAAACGGCTCTTGCCGTTGATGAAATTGCTGCGCGAGACGTTGCTGGCCAAACAGGTCGCCCGCCACTGCGAAGAAATCAAGAGAATCCTCGCGCCGGGCGGCTACTGCTATATATCGTTTGAAATGTTTCACGTCGTTCCGGAGAAACCGCAATGGTTTCTAGTTGAAGGGATGGCCACCGCCCTGGACGTCATAGGCCGGCATTTCGTCTTCGATTTCGACATCCTTCCTCAAGACCAGCAAATGAGGCGTTTTCAGACCGGCGACACGGCGTCGCTGGTGTTTTCCTTCCTCCTGGCGCATCGGAGCGGCTCAGCGGGAGCTTCGCCCGCCCGCTCGGTAGAGCCTTGCCCTCCCGCTCGACACCCACAGGTTCAAGGTTGACGCAGGTCCGGTCACCCGGGCGGCTCGGATGCAGGAAACTGTCATGCGAGCCTGGATATCGCCAACGGATCGCCGATAATAAAGCACTCTGACAAGACATCGTTGTGGACCGTCGAAGCAGCGAAAAGTTCGCGCGGGCTAAAGCCCGCGGCTCAGTTTTGTTAGAGTGCCTAACTTGGATACACCGCGATTGGGGTCGAAAGGTTTTGCACATGAAAAAAGAATCGACAATGGGTGTGATCGTTGGCGGTGGGCCCGCCCCGGGCATTAACGGGGTGATCGGCGCCGCTACGATCGAAGCGATCAACAACGGGCTGAAGGTTCTGGGGTTCTATGACGGGTTCAGCCACCTGGCGGACGAGCAGTTCGATCCGTCCGAGCACGTCATTCAACTGACCATCAAGGATACCAGCCGGGTTCACTTCGACGGCGGATCGATACTGCGCACCTCGCGGAGGAATCTGCTCGATGCCCGGACGTTGTCGACCGCAACCGCCGTGCAGCCGGATGTGGAAACGACCTCGCGGGTTTGCGATCGGCTGCAGTCACTGGGCGTGACTCACCTGCTGACCATCGGGGGGGATGACACGGCGCTCAGCGCACGGTTCGTGGCGGATCACTCGGCCGGCCGCATCCGCGTGGTGCACGTGCCCAAGACAATCGACAACGACCTGCCGCTGCCGGGCGACGTTCCGACGTTCGGGTTCACCTCCGCGCGGCACGTCGGTGCTCAAATCGTGGAGAGCCTGATGCTGGATTCCCGCACCACGCGCCGTTGGTACATCGTGGTGACGATGGGGCGGAACGCGGGGTTTCTGGCCCTGGGAATCGGCAAGGCCGCCGGCGCGACCCTGACCGTCATTCCCGAGGAATTCCCGACCTCCACAACCATCAAACAGATCGCGGACATCATCGAAGGAGCCATGCTCAAACGCCGGACGATGGGTCGCGCCGATGGCGTGGCGATTCTCGCGGAGGGATTAGCCTACAAGCTCGGCGACCGGGATGAGCTGCAACGGCTCCTGGGGCGCGACGTACCGGTGGACGCTGCGGGCCACCCGCGACTTTCCGAGGTGCCGCTCGCAGAGATCCTCAAGAACGAACTCCTGCGGCGCTTCGATGCTCGTCAGGACAAAGTTACGATTGTAGGCCACCGGTTGGGGTATGAGTTGCGGTGCGCCCGCCCCGCCACTGCCGACCTGTGCTACACGCGCGATCTGGGCCACGGGGGTGTGCGGCTGCTGCTCGATTCCACGCGCGACCTGCCCAACGGCGTCATGGTCACGTTGCAATCCGGCAACCTCGTTCCCGTACCCTTCGACGACATGATCGATCCAGTCACCAACCGCACCAGCATCCGTCAGGTCGATTTGAGCAGCTACACCTATAGCGTTGCTCGGGCCTATATGATCCGTTTGGAAAAATCGGACTTTGAGACGCCGGCGATGTTGGCTTCGCTGGCGGCTGAAGCCGGCATGACTCCCCATCAGTTCCGTGAACGATACGAATACCTCGTCCACGGCGACCGCCGGATCCAACGAGATGCATGTGCCGATGCCAGCGGCATCACCGTGCAACCCGATCCTGTTCCCTCGCCGATAGGCTGAGAGTCTATTGCCCGGACCAATAGGCCCGGTCTAAACCTATGGTGTGCAGGGTTGTTCCGGCGATGGCCACAGCGTGTTCACTTTTTGTGTGTCGCCATTTCGGGGGAATCTCCCGGGGAAAACGGTCGTTGGATCACCACAGAAAAATAGAGCTTGCTCTAGGCGCGGGCCTCAAAGGTCCGGGCCACACTACGCAGTTCGAGGAACAGCTCCACCTCTTC
>JADFMZ010000274.1 GCA_022563615.1 Planctomycetota bacterium | reverse complement strand
GGATCTATGTCGGCTTGGTCGAGCAGGATATGAACATCTCCGATAAGCTTCGAAAGTATACGATCCTCACGATCGGTGATGGTCTGGTGTCGCAGATTCCCGCGTTCATGGTGTCCATTTCCGCGGCGATGATCGTGACGCGATCGGCGGAAAAAAAGGCGATGGGCGACGAAATACTGGGGCAGCTCATGAGCCAGCCGGTAGCCTTGACTCTGACCGCCGGATTCCTGATGGTCCTCGCGTTCACGCCGCTACCCAAGCCGCCATTATTCCTGATCGCCGGCTCCATAGCGATGCTGGCGTATGTGCTCACGCGACAACGGGAATTGGCGTTGGTCGAAGCCACAGCGGCCAAGGCCAAACCTGCGTCGCCCGATCGCGTCGAGAAACATCTCACGCCCGATCCCATGGAATTGACCGTAGGGTACGGGTTGATCCGCTTGATCGATCGCAAACAGGGCGGCGACCTGTTGGAGCGCATCACCAACATGCGGCGGCAGGTGGCCCAGGAGCTGGGCATCATCGTGCCTCCGATTCGCATTCGGGATGACATTCAGCTTCAACCCAATGAGTTCCGGGTCAAGCTCAAGGGATTTGAAATCGGCAAGGGTGATCTGCTGCCCGGTCACCTTCTGGCAATCGACGCGGGAACGGTCACCGACAAAATCCAGGGGATGGAAACAACCGAACCGGCGTTCGGTCTGCCCGCCCTGTGGATCGCGGAAGATCAACGGCACGAAGCGGAGCATCGCAACTACACCGTGGTCGAACCGTCGAGTGTAATGGCCACCTTCTTGACAGAGTTGGTGAAACGCCACGCCGATGAGCTGCTGACTCGCCAGGAGGTCAGCCGGCTCCTGGACCACCTGAAGGAGCGCGCCGGCAAGCTGGTGGAAGAAGTCATCCCGGATGTGCTCAAGCCGGGCGAGATTCAGCGCGTGTTGCAAGCGCTGTTGCGTGAGCGAGTGCCCATCCGGGATCTCGAAGCGATTGTAGAGGCCATCAGTGACATCGCACCGCGCACGAAGGATGCGGAGGTATTGACCGAATATGCTCGGCACGCCCTGGCGCGAACGCTTTGCCATCAACACCGGGCGGAGGACGGGCGAATCCATTGCATCACCTTGGATCCGTCGCTGGAGGAGTTGATCCACAAGCACCTGGAGCGGTCGGAGACGGGCACCGTGATCACGCTGCCGCCGGCCGTCCAGACCAAGATCGTGGACGCGATCCGGGTCGTGGTGGATCGGGCCGCGACGGCGATCCGTGGGCGCCCGCCGGTGTTGTTGACACCGCCGCAAATCCGTCCCTGGGTGCGAAAAATGATTGAGGTGCCGCTACGCTCGGTGGCGGTAATGTCGTACAACGAAGTGGTTCGCGGAGTCGAGGTCGAATCACATGGTATGGTCGTTTTGAAGGATGAAGATTGACAATCAAGACCTTCCAAGGACGGACGATGGCGGAAGCGCTGGGTATGGTTAAGCGCCACTTCGGGCGGGAGGCTGTAATCCTAAGCACTCGAACCGGGACCAAGGGCGGCTGGTTCGGGCTCGGGGAAAAACCCTACGTCGAAATCACAGCGGCTCGACAGTCCGACTTGCCGGAAACGCGGTTCCGTGGTACGACGCGTTCCGGTCGAGTGGAAGGAGCCCCGAGGCCGATGTCCGTCGAATCGATTCGAATGAACTCTGAGCCGCGCGCTTCAACCCGCGACAGCCTTCGCATGGCGAGCCGTCTGGATCGGCTCCCAGCCGATGCCTCAAGCGAGGGGCGACCCTCCACCGTGCTTCTTTCGGAAATTGGCACGCTTAAGTCGCTCGTTCAAGACCTCGTTCGCCAAACGCACCGTGCTCAGGCCGGGCAATACGGGGGCAAGCTGTATGACACCTACCGGAACCTCGTCGAGAATGCGGTTGCGGAGGAACTCGCCACCAAAATCATAGACGACATCGCTCGCGAGTTGCCCGCTTCACGAATGCGAAACCCCCAAGCAGTGCGCGCCCAGTTGATCCGCGTGATGACCTCCATGCTGCCAACGGCCGGCCCGATACAGATCCATTCCACCCAAGGCCCGACGATTGTCGCGCTGGTGGGTCCGACGGGTGTCGGCAAGACCACCACCGTGGCGAAACTGGCGGCGATTCTTTGCCTGCGAGAGAAGCGTAAGGTCGGTTTGATCACAATCGACACCTATCGAATCGCAGCGGTGGAGCAGCTCAAGACGTATGCACAAATCATTGATGTTCCGCTCGAGGTCGCCATGTCGCCCTCGCAACTCCGGGACGCCGTAACCGGGATGAGTGATCGCGACTGCATTCTGATCGACACCGCCGGGCGAAGTCAGCGCGACGACATGAAGATCAAGGAGCTACGCGGGTTCTTCAACATAGTCAGGCCGCATGAGGTGCATCTGGTCTTGTCCAGCACCAGCAGCGAGAACGTGCTCGCCGAGGCCATCGAGCGGTTCAAGCAGATCGGCATCGACCGTTTGATTTTCACGAAACTGGACGAGGCGCTGGGCTTCGGTGTGATACTGAGCTGCCTGGAAAAGGCCGATGCGAGGCTGTCTTATTTGACCACCGGGCAGGATGTGCCGGATGACATCGAGGTTGGACAAGGTGGTTCTTTGGCCAGATTGATCTTGGGAGAACCGTTGGCGCGCCCCACCGTGGCGTCCGTGGCCAGTCCGTAAACATGGGAATGATCTTTACCGGCAAGAGCCCGAGGCGGAAGCTCTGGCTTCGCCGATAGGTTTCTGAATGAGTGGATCGGTGAAATGAGTTGGATGTCCAACAGTCGGCCCTCAAGCGACCAAGCCAGCCGATTGAGGCAGTTGACCCGGCAAGCCCGACCCAGCGCCGTGACCATCGCCGTCGTGAGCGGAAAGGGTGGCGTTGGAAAATCCAGCATTGCTGCAAATTTGTCGATCTGTTTTTCCGCAAGGGGGTTGGCGACCACGTTGGTTGACGTGGACCTGGGGTTGGCCAACGCCGACCTCCTGCTGGGTTTGCACGCCCGTTGGACCCTGGCGCACGTCGTGGCGGGATCGCACACACTCGAGGATGTCATCTTGGACGGCCCGGGCGGCATTCGCTTCATACCCGGCGCCTCCGGTCTGCATGATCTTGCCAACCTGTCTGAGTTTGAGCGGCAGAACCTCATCATGCAATTGCAGAAGTTGGAGAACAATACTGATATCGTCGTTTTGGATTGCGGCGCAGGGCTCTCGAAAAACGTTACCGGTTTCGCACTTGCTGCCGATCGTGTTCTGGTCGTAACGACACCCCAGCCGACAGCACTGACAGACGCCTATGCCACGATCAAGGCACTGCAGCGAGAACGATGCCATGGTCAACTAGGCTTATTCGTCAACATGGTCGAAAGTCGAAGCGAGGCGAGGAGCGTATATCGGCGCGTGTCTGACGTTGCGCAGAAATTTTTGAATTTATCTGTTGCGGACATCGGGTACATGGTGCATGATACCGCCGTGGAGTTGGCCGTTCAGGCGCGGTGCCCCTTTGTTATTGGTGATCCGGGGTCGAACGCCAGCGCATGCATCGCCGCGGTGGCGCGAAGGATCGCGCAGACGATGGACAGTCGTGAGTCCCGTGGCGGGTTCTTTCGACGTGTGGCCGGACTATTCGTCTAGGCCGTGCGTTTGGTGAACAGTGCCAGAATCTGGCATGGATGTCAGGACCGGGATTCGACGAAGCGCACGGCGATCGGGGCGAAGAGTGACTCCGCCAGCCGATGCAGTCGCGTGCTTCACTTGCCGGCGACAGGGATGTTGCTGTGATGATCGCACGGTACACAGGCGCAATGCTCGGTTTGTTTGCTTTCGCGGTGGTGATCACCGCAGGGCTACTTGCGCACAATTCCTTCAGTCTAACCCTCTCGCGGGCCGTCTTCGCCCTGTTTGCGTTCCTCGTGCTAGGCCTGGTGCTGGGAACCGCGGCTCAGCTTGTCGTGGGCGAGTATGAAAAAAATCGAGAGTCTGAAATTGATCGGCAGTATGAAGAGAAATCGTCAGCTTCCACGGATTCGGAGGCTGAGCGTACGCCCGGCGGGGACGATGCGGCCTCAGTGCCGACTTGAAGGGTGTCCCCAGCGGGAATAATGATTTTCTGAGCCTGGACCGGTCGGCGGCTGCATTGCCACCGGCCAGACGCAAGGAGGAGATGTCATGCAGGCGGTAAAGAAGAAGCCGGACCTAACCGAGGTATGGCGCCAGTACAAGTGTTCCAAGAGCAGAGAGATTCGCAACAAGTTGATGGAGATCTTTCTGCCCATCGTCAAATACAATGCCGAGCGCATTTCCATGAAGCTGCCTGACGAAGTCGAGCAGGACGACCTGGTGTCCGCAGGCATCTTCGGGCTGATGGATGCCATCGACGCCTACGACCTGGAGCGGGGCGTCAAGTTCGAAACGTACTGCGCGCCGCGCATTCGTGGCGCCATTCTCGACGAGCTGCGCAGCATGGACTGGGTGCCGCGGCTGGTGCGAAGCCGCGCCAATCAACTTGACCGCGTTTGTCGCGGTCTGGAACGGACGATGGGCCGGTCTCCGACCGGGCGCGAGATTGCCGAGCACCTCAAGATCTCCGGCGTGGAG
This sequence comes from Planctomycetota bacterium, assembly GCA_022563615.1. Lineage (GTDB taxonomy): Bacteria > Planctomycetota > Phycisphaerae > UBA1845 > UBA1845 > JADFMZ01. The sequence continues at coordinate 265 of JADFMZ010000274.1, read as the reverse complement.
TTTCAAAAACTTCTCCGTGACGCAACGGCGATAACGCAGGTTTCCCTTTCGCGCAGGTGCAGCGAGACCGACTCAAACAAAGAGGTCTGCGAAATCGACGTCATCGTGGACAAGCGAGGCAGGAACCCCGTGACCGAGATTCAAAGGAAGGATCTAAAGGAGCTCATCACGCGCGGCCTGACCCGTGCGGAACGGCTCATTCTCATCCTGTATTACTACGAGGAAATGACGATGAAAGAGATCGGAATGACGCCCGATCTCTCGG
>JADFMZ010000273.1 GCA_022563615.1 Planctomycetota bacterium | reverse complement strand
TCCAGCAGCCATGCCTCACCGTGGGGATTCGCCTCGCCCAGGGCCGTGGGCAACGCCGGATCCTCCCGTCGATCGAGATCGCGTCCTTCTTGCAGTTTGGCAAGCCGACTCCGTGGTTCTTCGGCGTCCCTATCCACGGTAGCCACAACACCATCGAGCCCTCGGCTGCGCGCTGCGCGAACGGCATACATGAGCTTCGGCGTGTATCCGCGAAGCCCGCGAGGGGTACTCTTGGGCTGGAGACGAAGCTTTTTCCAAGACCGAAACTCGTCCGTTATTTCCAATCCAAGAATCCCTTCGACAAGATGTGGAACGGTGGCGGCGTCTCGGTCGCCGTCTCCTACGAACAGTAGCCGCATCACTTGGCCGGTCCCACTAGCCCGGCTTCGCCCTCATTGTACCAGACCTCACCGAGCATGAACTCGTCGAGGAAGGTCTTGAGCCTCTCGGCGTCGGCGGGCTCAGCCGTCCGGCTGCCGTCGTCGTTACGCCGGAATACAAGCACCTGATCCTTTTCGATGTCCACGTAGTCAAGCAGATGTGGAGAATGCGTCGAGAGAACAATTTGCGCGGCGTGGTCGCCGTGCCGGCCCTCCGTGATCTCACGAAGCAGGCGCATCACGTCTTCGAGTCGCTTCGGATGAACGCCGTTCTCCGGCTCTTCGATCAGAATGAACCGCCGCGGGGATGGATGATAAGCGAGCGCTACGAAGAAGATGAGCAAGCGCAGACCTGCCGACGCGCGGTCCGCCGGGAGACGTAGTCCGTCCTCGATCACAAGATCGATTCTCACCATCCCGGGATCGGGTGTTGCGATATTGATTTCTTCGAGCCCCGGTACCAAGCTGCGCATAGCGTCCACTAACGCATCGAAACGCTTACGATCGCGGCGAAGCAGGAAGTCCAACAGTGCCGGCGCGAACTGGCCAGAAAGACCCATTTCAGGCGGGCCGTGTACATCAAAGTGTTCTGAGCACTGCATGGAAGCACCGCTTGATGGAAGGTGATAAAACCCGAGCGGGCAAAGCGGATTCTGTCCGTCAACCGTGAAGAGCTGCAGTCCGGGTGCACGACCGACCTCAATTCGACCGCAATCTCCCAGATTGCCCGAAATTCTGATCACGTTGCGCTCCTCCGCGCGCCAGGCGTCCAGGGCTATGAAGCGCTCGTACTCAACGAGTTGCTTCAACGCCAACAGGAATACGGATTTGCCCGAGTCATTCGGCCCGATGAGAACCGTAAGCGGGCGCAGTGGGACGTCTACCTTCCTAAGGCACCTGAAGTTTTCAATCTGAACTCGTTCCAGCATGACGGTCGCGCTTTCCTGACGCCCTGGATTGCCCCGTTGTAACCCCAGGGAGCAGCCCAAGTGAGCATCATCCTACTCAACGGCTGTTCAAGCGACAACAGGAAAAGAATCCGTCGTCTAGAGTTGCCTGCATCAGAAGACTCCACGCGGGCGCAATCCTGCGGATCGGGCATTTTCCGCTACCGCGTCTTGACCAGGTTCTCCACCACGCTCGGGTCGGCCAGGGTGCTGGTGTCGCCGACGTCCTCGGGTTTGCCCTCGGCGATCTTGCGCAGGATGCGGCGCATGATCTTGCCCGATCGCGTCTTCGGCAGGCCCGGCGCCCAGTGGATCACGTCCGGCGCGGCGATCGGGCCAATCTCTTTGCGAACGTGTTGAATCAGTTCCTTTTTCAGATCGTCCGTATAGGCCTGTCCGACTTTGAGCGTCACATAGGCATAAATACCCTGCCCCTTGATCTCATGGGGAAAGCCGACCACGGCGGCCTCCGACACCGAGGCGTGCGAGACCAGCGCGCTTTCCACCTCAGCCGAGCCCATTCGATGGCCTGATACGTTAATCACGTCGTCGATCCGACCGGTGATCCAGTAATAGCCGTCCTCGTCGCGGCGGCATCCGTCACCGGTAAAGTACAATCCCGGACTGCGCGAGAAGTAGACTTCCTTGAAGCGTTCATGTTGGCCGTAAAGGGTGCGCATGATCCCAGGCCAGGGCTCTTCCAGAAACAGTGCGCCGGAGCCGGCCCCCTCCACTCGCTTGCCGCTCTCATCCAGGATCACCGGCTTGACGCCGAAGTAGGGCAGCGTGGCTGATCCGGGCTTCGTGGGAATCGCCCCGGGCAGCGGGGTAATCAGGATGCCGCCGGTTTCCGTTTGCCACCACGTATCCACAATGGGGCATCGCTCGTTCCCGACGACGCGGTGATACCACATCCAGGCTTCGGGATTGATCGGCTCGCCGACGGTGCCCAGCAGCCGCAGGCTCGAACGATCGCGCTTGGTCACGAATTCATCACCCTCGCGCATGATGGCTCGGATCGCGGTGGGAGCGGTGTAGAACTGATTCACCTTGTACTTGTCCACGACGTCCCAGAATCGACCGGCATCGGGGTAGGTCGGAATCCCCTCAAACATGATCGTGGTGGCGCCGGTGCAAAGCGGGCCGTAAATGATGTAGGAATGTCCGGTCACCCATCCGATGTCAGCCGTGCACCAGAAGATGTCGCCGTCGTGGTAGTCGAAAATGTGTTGAAAGGTTGTAGCGGCAAAGACCATATAGCCGCCGGTCGTGTGGAGCACGCCTTTGGGTTTTCCGGTCGAGCCGGAGGTGTACAGGATGAACAGCGGATCTTCGGAATCCATCCATTCCGGCTCGCAGTCCGGCGACGCGCCCTCCATCACATCGTGCCACCAGTGGTCTCGGCCGGACTTCATTTCCACCGGCATCTTCTCAGGCCCGATTCGCTGGTACACGACGCAGGTTTTTACGTTGACCCCTTGCTCGGCGGCGCGCGTAATGGCCTGGTCGGCGTTGGCCTTGAGCGCCACCGCTTTGGCGCCGCGAAACACGCCGTCGGTGGTAACGAGAAACGTGCAGGCGGAGTCCACGATGCGGTCAGCCAGCGAGTCGGGACTGAAGCCGCCAAATACGATGGAATGAACCGCCCCGATTCGCGCGCAGGCGAGCATAGCCACCGCCAACTCTTTGACCATCGGCATATAGATGGAGACTCGATCGCCCTTCTGAACGCCGAACGATTTCAATACGTTGGCGAACTTGCAGACCTCGACGTGAAGTTGGCGATAGGTCAGTTTCGCGTCCTCGCCGGGCTCGTTGCCCTCCCAGAGGATGGCCGTCTGATCGCCGCGCTTCTCCAGATGGCGATCGATCGCGTTGTAGGTGATGTTCGTTTGGGCGCCAACAAAAAACCGGATGGAGATGCGGTCTGTAAAGTCGTATTCACGAACTTGGGTCCACTTCTTTCGCCAATAAAACCCCTCGGCGATTTCACCCCAGAACCCTTCGGGATCTTCGATCGAGCGCTGGTACATCTGGCGGTACTGCTCGAGCGATTGGATATGGGCGTGCGAGGCGAATTCTTTGGAGGGAGCAAACGGTTTCTGTTCTGCCATCGTTCCTTAACTCCTGTTTCCAAATAGGCCGCGTGCTTTATAGCAGACTTTACTTTCGCGTGGCGAATGTGGCGCCCGATAGTTCTCATCAACAAGCGGTGATGTTACACAATCAAGGCACTCTAACAAAACCGAGCCGCGGGCTTTAGCCCGCGCGATATTTTCGCTGCTTCGACGGTCCACAACACCGTATTGTTAGAGTGCCTCAGGTGACCAGAAGGCTGGTGAGCAGGTTGCCGAATCGCGCCAGGAGAAACCACCGCCCGGCCTTGGGGCGCCATCGACTCCGCCGGCCTCAAGCGTTCTGGATGCCCGCAATGATTCGACTCGCATAGAGCGTCAGCACGCTGCAGCTCAGGAAAATGTGGACGATCATCAAAGGCCCCATCTTGGCCCTGGCGCTGGCGATCGTATCCTGCGCAATCTCGATGTAAAGAACGATGGAAAGATCGATCAGGAACGCACAGGCCATCAACGGGATAGGCACGCGCCGCCGAGACCGATTCAGCTAATCAATTACGATCAGGATACAAAACGAAGATGCTGATTAGCTTCAGCGGTGTGACCATCACGAGCCTCCGTGACGGTGACAAACAAACGCCCAGTCCATTCTTGTTCTCACGGCGGGAAGGATTGCTCAAACCTATCGGACTCACCGGAGCCACTCGAAGCCGCAAGCTCCGGCGACCCGGCTGTGGGTTGATTCACGGAAAAGCCGGCGCTAGAGTTTCGTACCACTCTTGGCGGCAACTCGGTCCGAAAATTGTGGGTGCGGATTCCGGGCAATTGCCCGGATCTTCTTGGGGGGGCTCATCATGTGTCGGCGTGGAACGTTCAGCGTGTTGCTATTGGGCTTGCTTGCGTTGTTGCCAACCGGTGGGTTCGGGTGCCGCTCCGGCGGCAGGATGGGTTCGCCTGTAAGAACGGAGCCCGCCTCCAGGCCTGAGAGAAAACGAGAAACAAGAGGTCTGCTCACGTTGCAAGACAGAGCCGACTTTGGCCGACATGTTCAGGATGCGCGCCGGGTAGCGGAACGGATTTGAAGGCCTCCGAGTCCGTAGCTCCAGATGAGGGGGCTACATCCCATGAGACCTCTTCCTGGTGCACCATCACGCCTCAATTCATGGGTGACGGGCAGCATCCTGTTGTCGTGGGCCACCGCTTTCAAGCAGTGTCCACGGAGGCTTTCGTGAAGTTCTTGCACTGCTCAAGAGCAGTGCAAAACGTTGGTGATCGGGTTTTGCGACGCGGGGTCACTGCTCGAGAGCAGTGGCACACCAACCCATCAATCCACGGCTGACACTGCACTAGTATTCTCCCTTTTGCCGAAATCGCTGTTTCCGCGAGATTGCAGGAACGAACAGAAGTGCTTATTCTACAATAGCTTATGCGCTATTCGCCACCGTAGCTCAGTTGGTAGAGCAGCGGTTTTGTAATCTGA
>JADFMZ010000272.1 GCA_022563615.1 Planctomycetota bacterium | reverse complement strand
GCGATTATATCGTCGAAACCGCCCAACCCCTGGGCGTCCTGATCTTCCAACTGCTAGAACCAGAAACCCTGGACGGCATAGCCGCATGGAACTTCCTCGACCAAAAGCTGCAACTCAACAAGCCCTACCCAATCCTAAAAATCCCAGAGCCCCTGAATCGCCCCACCGAAATCGTAGGTCCACAGGCACAAGGGCGCTGAGGCAAAGAGGCGGGACGATGGAGGAGGAACGATGGATGTGTCGTCCCTCCTCTCTCGCCCCTCTTCCTTTCGGTTCTCCCTTTGCCACTCTGACCCTCTCGGAAATTGGCTTTGATCGGCGTTTCGATGATCTCGCCGGACGGTTTGGCCATCAACGCCCGCATCCCCGCCAGTTGCCGGATCTGATCCACGCTGCCTCGAGCGCCGGATTGGGTCATCAGGTAAATGGGATTCAGGTACGGCTTCGCGCCGGCGTCTCCAGGCGACTTGTACTGGTTGGCCTCGTCTCGGTAGTCGTTGCGAAGCTCCTCCATCATGGCCGCCGTCACCTTTTCGCGGGCGTGAATCCAGACGTCGATAATCTGATTGTACCGTTCCAGCCGTGTAAGCATGCCGTCCTGAAAGGCCTGCTCGACCTTGTCCACAGCCTTTTGGGCCTCCGCGATAATCGGTTCCTTGGCCTGCGGAATCCGCATGTCGGTCACACCGAACGACAGACCCGCCAACGTGCTGTATTTGAACCCAATATCCTTGACATCGTCGAGGATGTCGATCGTGACGGATCGGCCCAGGAGCGCGTGGCCGTCGGCCACGACGCGAACCAGCCCCTTCTGCGATAGCGAACAGTTGTAGTAGGGCATCTCATTGGGCAGGATGTCGTTGAAGATGAGCCTTCCCACCGTGGTCACGATCCGATGGTTGGATGGCACCGCTTCTGAATCTTCCTTCGGATCAGAGACGATCATGTCCCGGCGAGTCCGAACCCTGATCTTGTCGTGGATGGCGATGTTACCCGAGTCATAGGCCATCATCGCCTCAAACGGGTTGGCGAAGGCCGGCATCTTCTCTTCTTCGATCGGCGGGCTGACATGGTCCGTCGTCAGGTAAAACGTACCCAGAACAACGTCCTGCGTCGGCGACATGATCGGGCTGCCGTTGGCGGGGCTGAAGATGTTATTCGTGGACATCATCAGCACATGAGCTTCAACCTGCGCTTCGATGGAAAGCGGCAGGTGAACCGCCATCTGATCCCCATCGAAGTCGGCGTTGAACCCCTTGCAAACTAGGGGATGGATCTTGATGGCGTTGCCCTCGACAAGCACCGGCTCGAACGCCTGGATACCCATCCTATGCAGCGTCGGCGCGCGGTTAAGCAGCACCGGATGTTGATAAATCACCTCTTCCAGAATGTCCCAGATGGTCTGGTCGCGACGCTCCAGCATCTTCTTGGCAGACTTAATGGTGTCCGCCAACCCCCGGTCCTTGAGCTTGCGGATGATAAACGGCTGATACAACTCCAGGGCGATCTTCTTGGGCAGTCCGCACTGATGCAGTTTCAATTCCGGCCCCACCACCACGACCGAACGCGCCGAGTAATCCACCCGCTTTCCAAGCAGGTTTTCGCGGAAGCGCCCCTGCTTGCCCTTGATCATGTCAGTCATGGACTTCAGCGGGCGATTACTCGAACCGAGCACCGGACGCCGGCAGCGACCGTTGTCGAACAGGGCGTCCACCGCCTGCTGAAGCATGCGCTTTTCGTTCTGAATGATGACTTCCGGCGCGTTCAGGTCCACGAGCTTCTTAAGGCGGCTGTTGCGGTTGATGATGCGCCGATACAGGTCGTTTAAGTCGCTCGTGGCGAAGTTGCCGCTGTCGAGCAGCACCAGCGGCCTCAGGTCCGGTGGAATCACGGGGATGACGTCCACCACCATCCAGGACGGCTCATTCGGAGAGGCCCGCAGGGACTCGACAATCTTGAGGCGCTTGACTAAGTCCTTCTCCCGCTGTTTGCTCCCCGTCTTGGCGATCTCCTCACGTAGCTGCAGGGAAAGCTCTTTCAGGTTCAACTTTTCGAGCAGCTCCTTGATGGCGCCGCCACCCATCATCGCAGTGAAGCCTTTACCATAGGTTTCGACGGCGGCCCGATGCTCCTCTTCGGTCAGGAGTTGCTTTTCCTTCAGCGGCGTGTCGCCCGGATCGACGACGAGGTAGTCCTGAAAGTAGATCACTTTTTCGAGGCTGGTGGTCTTGATTTCAAGCAAGGCCCCCAGGCGGGAGGGCATGGCCTTGAAAAACCAGATGTGGACGACGGGGGCGGCCAGGTTGATGTGCCCCATGCGCTTGCGGCGCACGCGCGAGTGGGTCACTTTCACACCGCAACGATCACAAATGATGCCTTTGTGCTTGGTGCCCTTGAACTTGCCGCACGCGCACTCCCAGTCCCGCTCCGGACCGAAGATGCGCTCGCAAAACAGGCCGTCCTTCTCCGGACGATAGGTCCGGTAGTTGATCGTCTCGGGCTTTTTGACCTCGCCGAACGACCAACTGCGGATGTCGTTGGGCGACGCCAACGAGATGTTGACCCGGCTGTAGTCATTCACACGGTCGTAGATGCTTTCCAGCATGAAGGCCTCACTTTCCCTTGCGATCTTCGTCTCAAGGCGTCCCCGCATTCTGCGACGACGCCTGAACTTCCGTCAGGATATCGAACTCGACGACGCCGCCGCGTGTGAACGGACCGGCGTCGAAGCCTCCAGCTCCATCGCCGCTACTCCACGGATTTTCCGAAAGCCCAGCTCCTCGCAGAAGTCCACTTCCGTTCCGTGGGCTATGGCTTCGATGCGTTCGACCCCGTAGCGGCGCAGATCTTCAATGACCCGGCGGGCCATCTCGTGGGCGATCCCCTCCGAATCATGCTCGATGCGGCCGTCGGTTCGAGTCACGCAAGCGGGCCCCTGATAGGCTGGATCCAACTTGCACTCCGCAATGCGACCCCACAAACCGTCGGTCACGCCTCGGGCCAATCCGATCAGCTCGCCGTTGCGACGCGCCGTCACCAGGCAAAAGGTATTGTCCAACATGCGCTGCAGCTTCTCCAGCGAGCGCGTCGTCGGGTGGTGTTGGCGCTCGTAAAACGCCAACAACTCTCCGGGATCGGGCCGGGTCGTCGTTTCGAATTCAATCTCGTTGAACACGATCGTCCTGCCTTTCGTGCGAGACCTCGGGGTTTCGTCGGCCGCACACGGGCCCGACGGGATTCCCCGAAACGCTAGATTACGCGGCGCTTCTCCAACTGAATATTCAAACAAAGCCCGCGGATTTCATTGCAGAGCACGTCGAACGAAACGGGGGTGCCCGCCTCCAGCGTATTCTTCCCCTTAACCATCGCTTCATAAATCTTGGTTCGACCCTCGACATCGTCGCTCTTGACGGTCAGGAGTTCCTGGAGGAAGTAGGCGGCGCCGTAGGCCTCCAGACCCCAAACCTCCATCTCGCCGAAGCGCTGCCCGCCGGTGCGGGCCTTGCCCCCCAACGGCTGTTGCGTAATCAAACTGTACGGACCGGTCGAACGGGCGTGAATCTTGTCATCCACCAGATGGTGCAGTTTCAGCATATAGATGTAGCCAACCGTCACCGGCAGATCCAGGTGCTCGCCGGTGCGCCCGTCGCGCAGGCGCACTTTCCCGCCCGGAGGCAGTGGAGTGAACTGGAGATCGTCCCGGGCGGCGTTGACGATCGCCTCCGGATCGTTTTCCCGCTTGGCCACCACCTCGTTCGCATCCGCCAGCGCCGCGTGGATCTCCTCCTCGGTTGCGCCGTCGAAGATCGGCGTAACCGCTTGGAAACCGCATACCTTCGCAGCCCAGCCCAGGTGGGTTTCCAGAATCTGCCCCACGTTCATACGCGAGGGCACTCCCAACGGGTTGAGCAGAATGTCTATCGGCGTGCCGTCATCCAAAAACGGCATGTCCTCTTCGGGCACGATCCTGGCGATCACGCCCTTGTTGCCGTGGCGCCCGGCCATCTTGTCGCCGACCGAAATAGCGCGTTTGGTGGCGACGTAGACCTTCACCATTTCCAACACGCCGGAGGGCAACTCATCCCCGCGCTTCATCTGGGCGGCTTTGCGGTCACGCTCCTCCTGGATTTCGCTGATCCGAGGCCAATACCGCGTGGCAATCTCCAGGCATTCCTCCCGTTTGTTCGCCGGCTTGATCCACTTCAAGTCCCGAGCGCGCACATGGTCCGCGAAAAAATCCACCTGTTCGAGGATCACCTCGTCCAGATCACTGTGGCCCACTTTCTGGCGGGTGCTCGGGTCCACCATCGGGTCGCCCGTCACACCCTCGATTTCGGTGCATAATTGCTTGAAACAGTTCACGATCCTGACGTTTTGGGACGCAACGTACGCGACGACCCGCACGTTCAACTCGTTCCGCTGCTCCTCCGACATATGCAGCCGGCGGCTGAACTTCTTCGTGCCGATCACGAAGCCCTCCTCGCCGGTGGGCAGCTCGAGGGAGTCGTTCTTCACGTCCTCGCCGGCCCGCCCGAAGATCGCGTGCAGCAGCTTTTCCTCCGGGCTCAGCTCGGTCTTGGATTTCGGGCTAACCTTCCCGACCAGAATATCTCGCTGTTGGACGCGCGTGCCCACTTGGATCACGCCGCCTTCATCCAGGTTGGCCAGCGCGCGCTCGGAGACGTTGGGGATATCGTTGGTGAACTCCTCTTTGCCCAGCTTCGTCTCTCGGCACTCGACGTCGTATTCATCGATATGGATGCTGGTAAAAACGTCACGCCGCACCAACCGCTCGCTGATGACGATGGCGTCCTCGAAGTTATATCCGTCGAAGGTCAGAAAGCCGACCAGAATGTTCTTACCCAACGCCAACTCGCCGTTCATCGTGGCGGGTCC
>JADFMZ010000022.1 GCA_022563615.1 Planctomycetota bacterium | reverse complement strand
CGCGGGTTAAGCTTGGGGCGTCGCGCTACATCGTTTATTGGGCCTTTCTTCCCAGGTGGACGGAGGGTTTAGCTAGGCACATCGACAAGTTAGGGCTAACCCGCGTTGTCGTGCTAAGCGCCGCTTATTCCTGTTCGCCGACGGTGAAGAAGGTAACCGCTGCCGCGCGGTTCTTGGAATCGGATCGCCCGAGGGCCGCAGCGAACGCATATCGCCCGGGCGCCAGCGGCGGGAACTCGCGCACGATATCACCGGTGACCAGGTTGCGAATGATGAATTCGTCGCCGGGACGCAAAAGGGAATAGGACTTGCCAATTTCAAACTTGCCGTCCTGAGTCAAGATGCCGTATCGAACGTCGGACCCGTCCACCGACTCAATCGTTTGCAGCACGCACTTGAAATCCTTCGGGATACCCACAAGCGGTTCATAAATGCCAACACGAAAGGTCGGGCTGCGGCTGACCGGGCCGTCGATCACCCACTGCAATTGCGGATGTCCATCCCGCTCGATGAATCGACCTTCCTCGCCATCGATATAGACCCAAGCAGCCGGGCGGAACTGATCGTCCAGGCTCGGCTCTCCCCGACCGCACTTGGTCGTCGGATTGGTCTCATCCGTAAACACGACCGGAATGAGCCTTCCCCCGGCTTGAGCCGTGGTCCCAACCGTCACGTTCTTGGGTCCGCAGCCCACCCCCGCCACGAGGATGCCTGCCGCCAACACGTTGATCCATGATGTCCGTCGCATTGTCCTTGTCCTGGTCATAGAAGAAAACTCCATCATCGAACGCAATTCCAAATCAGCCTCGCGTCACGGGATTGCACCTGAGCCACCGACATTTTGGAAAAGGCCCGCGCGATCCTACACACCTGTGCAGCGAAACTGAACGCTATTGAGCCGTCCCGAGACTGTCAAGGCGAGCTCCCGACAGCAGACGCCAAGGGCGTGCCCGCCCCCGTCCTACCGTCCTATATGTCGGTTGCCGGCACCGCGTGTCCTTGGAAAATATGTCTCAAACTTCTGAATGCCGGGCAATTTCAGATATCCACAATCACGGTCGCCACCAGCCCGTCGGGCGACGACCGGATGGACAGCTCGTGATACGTTATGGCCTTGGCTTCGTGGCTGAAGAGGCTGTGATCGTAGTCGACCCGTGCGGTCTGAGCCGTAGCGATCAACCGGTGCTCGTTGAACGTGTGGACCTCGATGGATCGAATCACGCGGGCTTCGCACTCAAATAGAACCAGCAACCGGGCGAGAAAATCGCGCAGCAGCAAGGCTGAGTCGTCCGCACGAAGGTCGAAGCTCATTTTGCCGGCGTCGTCGGTAACAGCCACCTTTCCAATGACAGCGTACAACGCGTCGGCGGCAGGCTTGAGCAACTCGGGCAGCGTCGGCGCCTGGATGCGCAGGCCGATGTCGGCCGTATGATCGAACAGTTCAAACGACGGATCCACGGGCGCTGTGTAACACGCGAGGCAGCGCCTCGCAAGAATGGCCCAAGAGTTTATCCTAGAGCAAGCTCTATTTTCGTGTAGCGGTCCGAGGCCTGTTTTCTCCGGGAGATTTGCCCGGAATGGCCATACCCAATAGATGGGCACGCTATAATGGTCGTTGTGGCGACGGTTTTCAACCGGTGGAAGGCCTCGGGTCGGATCGAGCGGGAATCAAGGTCACGGCACTCATGAAGCGCGGAACAAGCGAGGTTCAGAGCATCACACCACGACGACCGGTAATCGGCGTGATGGGCGGTTCGAAGGTCAACCGCCGCGCCTTGGAGGCGGCCAGTGAACTGGGGCGGCTCATCGCCCGGCGCGGATGGGTCTTGCTCAATGGCGGGCGCAACAAGGGAATCATGGCGGCGTCTGCCCAAGGCGCCAGGGACGCCGGCGGAACGGTCATCGGCATTCTTCCCGACACGACGGCGGCCAAAGCGTCGCCCAATCTGGACTACGTCATCCTCACCGGCATGGGCGATGCTCGAAACGTCATCAACGTGCTTTCAAGCGACGTGGTGATCGCATGCACCGGAGGCCTGGGTACCCTTTCCGAGGTCATGCTGGCTCTGAAACACGACAAGAAGGTGATTCTACTAGGCCTCGATCCGGGACCGGAACTCGACCGCTATCGCAAGACCGGCCTACTCCGCGAAGCCGCCACCCCCGCCGACGCCGTCGAACAAGCCGCCGCCCTCTTGGCCAAGCATCCTTGCCAGCCGTAGCGGGCCAACGCCGCGTCGTGGCGCTGAAACATGCATGACCATTCCGAACGCTACAGCAAGAACCGCCAGAGAACCACCGTCACGCCTGACTCAACGCCTGATCCACGTCGGCGATGAGATCCGCGATATCTTCAATGCCTACCGAGAGGCGCACAAGACCGTCGGTTACACCGCGCGCTTCCCGAACCTCCGGGGGGATCGAGGCATGAGTCATGATCGCCGGATGGCACGCCAAAGACTCCACACCGCCCAAAGACTCCGCAAGGGCAAAGACCTTGAGGCTTTGACAAAATCGAATGGCTGACAAACCGGCAGAGTTCGAGCCGTGTCCGCCTGAGTTCGACGGATCCCCAAAAACAATCGTAACCATGCCCCCGCCGTCGCACATCTGACGCCGGGCCAGCTCATAATCAGGATGGTCTTCCAGAAATGGGTAAACCACTGCCGAAAGACGCGCATGTCCTTGCAGATGTCGGGCGAGCGCCATCGCGTTTTCGCAATGCCGCTCCATGCGTAGGGCCAACGTCTTGAGACCTCGATGCTGCAGATAACAGTCGAACGGTCCGGGGACGCCGCCCATGGCGTTTTGCAGAAACGAGATTCGTTCGAGGAGCGATGCGTCTTTGACGATCACAGCGCCGCCGATGAGGTCGGAATGCCCGCCGATGTACTTGGTGGTGCTGTGGATGACGTAATCAGCCCCAAGGCCAATCGGCAACTGCAAAGCCGGCGTGGCAAAGGTGTTGTCCACCGCCAGTAAGGCGCCCGCCTCATGGGTGATTTTCGCCAGCGCGGCGATATCCAAACATCGCAGGAGCGGATTGGTCGGGGTTTCGATCCACACGAGCTTCGTGTGATCGTCAACCAACGCCTGGAAAGAGGCTGGCGAGAGGTCGTCGGTGAAAACCGGAACCAGGCCGAATCCCTCAAAGACATCCTTCAGCAAACGGTAGGTGCCGCCGTACACATCGGAGTACGCCACGACCTTGTCACCCGGGGCCAGCGTTGCGAACACAGCCGCCGTCGCCGCCGAACCCGAGGCAAAGGCCGCACACGCCGATCCGCCCTCCAAAGACGCCAGCGCCCGCTCCAGCCCCCCACGGGTCGGATTGCCGCTGCGCGAATACTCGTACCCCTTGTGCCTACCGGGAGACTCTTGCGTGAACGTGCTCGACAGGTGGAGCGGTGGCACGGTCGCGCCAGTCATCGGATCAGGTTCCTGTCCCACGTGAATGGCCCGAGTGGCGAATCGCGGGGACGTTGGCTCAGAATGGCTCATTTCGGGAATCTCCCTGAAGGCTCAAAAAGCATAGCGGCTTACAGCAGACGGATTTTGCCCGCCCTCATTTTGTCCGGCATGATGAAGAAACGGCAGTAGCCCATGACGGCTGCCACCTTCGCCAACCCGACCCCGGCGTTTCCGGACGTAGTTTCGACGATGGTTCCAGCGGGCTCGAAGCGTCCGTCGGCTTGGGCGCCATCGACCCTGTCCTGGGCAATCGGACCTTTGACGCCGCAACCCGGGTTCACGAACTCGATCTTTGTGTAAATGGGTGCAAGCAAGCCCTGGACAATCCGATGGACTCGTAAGCGGCGTGTTTCGCCGATGGCTCCCAAGACCGTGTCGCATCGATTGAGCATGGAAAAGGTCTCCCGAAAGACCAGGCGGCGCCGGACGACGCCGGGGCACGAAGCGCCCCGATGGGTCGTATCGTACCATGCATTCGCGCCGAGTTGAATGGCGAAGGGAAAGCACCCGATAGAACCCTGTCGCGCCAGGAAGGATGCCCGTCCCTGCCCCGGTCCGACAACGAAAGCGGCCATTGGATCGGCGACGAAAGCCGCGCCCGGCCTCCAAGAACGGCGGGATGGCCCTGCGGGATCGGAGATTGCAGCATCGCAAAGACCGCGCCGGCGATGCCCGCCATCCGCAGAGTTCACGGAAAACGCTGAATACGAAGAGAATGGTGGGCGCCGGTCACGTTAGAGCCTATTCCACGTAAGTGTGGCACGGGTTTATAACCCGTGCGTTCACCGGTTGAAAACCGGTGCCACATGGGTTCATGGGATAGGCTCTTACGCACTTTCCAACTTTGCGGCGGGCAAAGCCGACTCTACGGTACGACCCGGAGCGAAGCCTGCCGTCAGAGATAGCCACGCTGAGAGGGCGGGATTCTCGATGTTGCCCTTGTATTGGGACGCATGGGTGAATAGAGTAAGGAGTTCACCGCAATCCGGTGCTGGATAGTGATCGCATGAATCTACGCATTCGATTGGAACAAGATACGGTTAGTACGCTGCGGGTTCAGGACGTGGCCTCGATCCCGCCGACCGGCACGGTTGCAGAGGCCGTCGCGCTGATGCAGGAGCGGCGAGCGGGGTGTGTCGTCGTGACCGAACATGACCGCCCCGTCGGCATCTTCACCGAGCGTGATCTGCTGACCCGGGTGCTGGCCGACTCGGTCGCCATGGACGCATCGATCGCGGAGGTGATGTCGAGCCCCACGAAGGTCGTTCAGGAAAGCTGTTCAATAGCCGAGGTGATCCACATCATGCATCGCGGTGGATTTCGACATCTGCCGGTTGTGGATGGATCTGGCGATTTGCGAGGCATCATCTCGGTCAAGTGTATTGTCGAGGCTTTGGTGGAGCATTTTCCGGCCGCCGTGTTTAATTTGCCGCCGGAACCGCAACAAAAACAATTGGCGCGCGAAGGGGCATAGGTCTCTCCCGATGAGACGGGTTCCGCGCGCCGGGACATTCGATTTCAAGGAGCATAGATCAGCAATGGTCGTAGCGACCAAACGCACGGGCACCCAAGAGGGGTCCAAGCGGATCATCGAGTTGGATGACATCACCGTCCGTTTCTGCGGGGATTCCGGCGATGGAATGCAACTGGCTGGCACGCAGTTGACCAACACGTCCGCCATCTTCGGCAATGACGTCAGCACACTGCCTGACTTCCCCGCCGAGATTCGCGCCCCGGCGGGCAGCCTCGCCGGTGTTAGCGGTTTTCAGATACGGTTCGGATCGCACAAGCTCCGCACGCCGGGCGACATGGTCAACGCCCTGATCGCGATGAATCCCGCCGCCCTCAAGACGAATCTCGAAGACCTGGAACCCGGTGGGATTCTGGTCGTCAACGAGGATGCGTTTACGAAAAACAACCTGGGCAAAGCCGGTTACGATCAAGATCAGAACCCTCTGGATAGTGACTCGCTAAGCGGCTACCTGCTCTATCGCGTGCCGATGGACAAGCTGAACGCCAAGGCCTGCGAAGGCACCGGCCTGTCCGGACGCGCCGCCGGCCGCTGCAAGAACTTCTTCGCCCTGGGTCTGGTGTACTGGCTCTATGGCCGGTCCATGGAGCCCACCCTGGGATGGATCAAGGACAAGTTCGCCAGCAAGCCCGCCGTCGCGGAAGCCAACGCCAAAGCAATCAAGGCGGGATACTACTTCGGCGAGACGGCCGAGATGTTCCCCGTTCGCTATGCCGTGGCGCCGGCCAAGCTGACCCCGGGGCGATACCGACGCATCAGCGGCAACGAAGCCCTGGCGATCGGGCTGGTCACCGCCGCCCGACTGGCCGGCAAGACCTTGTTCTACGGCAGCTATCCGATCACGCCGGCCAGCGACGTGCTCCACGAACTGGCGCGGCTCAAGAACTTTGACGTCCGAACGTTTCAGGCGGAAGATGAGATCGCGGCGATGACCTCCGTAGTCGGGGCGTCCTTCGCTGGCGCGTTCGCGGTCACCGGCACCAGCGGCCCAGGCCTGGCACTGAAGACCGAAGCCATCGGGCTGGCCGTTATGACCGAACTACCCATGGTGATCCTCAACGTGCAAAGAGGCGGACCCAGTACCGGGCTGCCAACCAGGACCGAGCAGGCGGATCTGAACATGGCTTGCATGGGGCGTAACAGCGAAGCCCCGTTGTGCGTAATTGCCCCGGCAACACCCGCCGACTGTTTCGATATGGCCTTGGAAGCGTTCCGAATTGCCACCGAGTTCATGACGCCGGTCATCCTGCTGAGCGACGGTTATCTGGCCAACGGTGCCGAACCCTGGCGACTTCCCGACATTAGCAAGCTCCCGAGACTCTGCATCAAGCATCCCAAGACGGGTGATGAGTACCAGCCCTACTCGCGCGACAAGAAGCTGGCGCGTCCCTGGGCCCTCCCCGGCACGAAAGGACTCGAACATCGCCTCGGCGGCCTGGAGAAACGCGACGGTTCCGGCGAGGTTTGCTATGACGCCTTGAACCACGATCACATGTGCCGCACCCGCAGAAAAAAGATCGACGGCATCGCCGAAACGATCCCGAACCTCTCCGTAACCGGTGATGACCACGGAGACCTTCTCGTCCTCGGATGGGGCAGCACCTATGGCGCGATCACCCTGGCCGTCGAACAATGCCTCAAGGAGGGCCTGAAAGTCTCCGGAGCCCACCTGCGATACCTGGACCCGATGCCAAGCAACACGGCTCACGTACTCCAAAGCTTCAAACGTATACTGATCCCTGAACTGAATCTCGGCCAACTACTGCACCGCATTCGAGCAAGTTACCTGGTCGACGCCGTCGGCCTCCACAAAGTGCAGGGCAAGCCGTTCGCCGTTTCGGAGATTCAATCCGAAATCGAGAAACTTCTTTCCAATGGAACAACCGCATGACCGCCGAATCCGCAACTATCACGCTTAACGCGAAAGACTATGGCAGCGATCAGGACGTACGTTGGTGTCCAGGATGCGGGGATTATTCGATCCTCGCCCAGGTCAAAAAGGTCTTGGCCAGCATCGGCGCCAAACGGGAGAACACTGTATTCGTCTCCGGCATCGGTTGCTCCAGCCGCTTCCCCTACTACATCAACACCTACGGGTTTCATAGCATCCACGGTCGTGCGCCGGGGATCGCCACGGGCATCAAGCTCGCCAATCCCGAGTTGCAAGTCTGGGTCGTCACAGGTGACGGCGACGGATTGAGCATCGGTGGGAACCATCTCCTGCACACGATCCGTCGCAACATCGACCTTAACATCCTGCTGTTCAACAACCGCATTTACGGCCTGACCAAAGGACAATACTCGCCTACTTCCCCCCAGGGTAAAAAAACCAAATCCACACCGATGGGGTCCGTCGACTTCCCGCTCCATCCGTTGTCCGTTGCGCTCGGAGCGGAGGCGACCTTCGTCGCCCGCGCGCTGGACGTGAACACCAAACATCTGGCCTATGTGCTCGAGCGCGCCGCCCGGCACAAGGGCACCTCGTTCGTGGAAATCTATCAGAACTGCAATATCTTCAACGACCTGGCCTTTGAGTATGCCACGGGCAAGGACACCAAGGACGACACGACCCTATACCTGGAACATGCCCGCCCGCTGGTCTTCGGCAAACAGAGGGACAAGGGCATTCGCCTCAACGGCATGGACCCGGAGATCGTCACCCTCGGCGACGGCATCACCGAGGACGATTTGCTTTTTCACGACGAACGCCAAGCGGAACCGAGCCTCGCCTACTTGCTGAGCCGTATGCACTACCCGGCCTATCCGGAGCCCATGGGGGTCTTCCGTTGCGTCGAGAGGCCGACCTACGAAGACCAGGTCATGGATCAAATTCGCACAGCCACGAGCAGGCAGGGTGAGGGCACGATCGAGAACTTGTTCGACAACGGCGAGACCTGGCTCATCAACTAAGGGCGCCGTCGTTCGCCCGCGCCGCCATAGGATCGGGGCGTATCATTGGCGGTTTCTGCGTCATTATTGAGTGACAATTTTCCTGGAGCCCCGTGATGGAATGTCCATTCTGCAGTATCGTCAACCTTCCGGGCGTTGATCAGTGCGCGTGCTGCGGCGCCGATCTGACCAATCCAGCCGCAATGGAAGAGGTGCGCACGCCCCTCGAACGAGACCTCTTGTGCCACCCCCTCGGCGATCTGGCGATCCAGAGCTATGCGGTGATAAGCCCCAACGTGCCGGCCCGTGACGCCGTCCGCACGCTGATTCAGACCGGTCACCCCTGTGCCGTCGTCGTAGACGGGGACCGGATCGTCGGGATCTTCACCGAGCGCGACGTGCTGCTGCGATTGGCGGGTCCGCTCGATACGATGACCGACGCCCCCATATCCGATTTCATGACACCGGACCCCGAAACACTACGCCATTCCGATGCGGTTGTGTTTGGGCTGAATCGGATGATGGTCGGCGGCTACCGGCACATCCCAATCGAGCGGGACGGAAAGCTCTGCGGCGTGGTTAGCGTGCGCGATGTACTGAAATACCTGGTGCAACGCCTGGATGAGCCCGAGCCCGCCGTGACGGCAAGCCAACCCTGAATTACCGCACGCGTGATTCCGCTTCATCCCCAAGCCGCGGGCATGAACCACACGCGAAGGCGCACCTGCGAAGGTAACCCGCAAACGTCTTCAGCCATCTTCCTTACCCCCGTTTCCGCCGAATCCCAAAGCAGATCGACGGAAAACGGGTTGTCGGAACCGGGTCTTAAGGGGCCGTCGGACAGGCCACCCGCGGCCCGAAGCCAAGCCACGTACGGAACGCACCAGTACCCAGAAGCAGATCTATTTCAGCCGTTAGATCGCTCAAGAGGCACTGGCCGTCGCGATCAATGTCGCACTGCCACATGGCCAGCGGGTCGCCCTCGCCGTTAAAAAAGTCAATCAGATCCAGCAGATCCGTTCCGGTCGGCGTGCGGCTGGCGTTCACGTCGGCCGGCAGGGGCATGAGACAGCATTCATTGGCTCCCGGTTGACCCGCATTGTACTTGATACACATCCACCCCCCGTTGAGAAGCTTCGTGTCGAGCTGTACGCGGACCGTATCGTCGTCCAAGGTCGTGACGATCAGGCAGTCCACTTCGTAAATACGTCCTTCCGTGCGAACGGAAAAACTGCCGCAGCCGATATTACCTACGCCGGCGTCCGGAATCGGGGCGAAGGTGATATCCAGCTCATCCCAATTGAACGAAGCGCTGGAGTCGCTCGGATCGTGCGGGTATCTCGCATCTATCGAGCAATTGGGCGGATTGCACGTGATCGTGGGATCGCACGCAACCTCGATCACCAGGTCTTCAGTCAACGGATGGATAGTAACTTCAGGTATCGTGGAGGTAAGGAAGTTGTTGTCCGGTACAGTATCCATCGCAAACGTGAACGTCCCACAAGCATCCTTAGACACCTCCAAAATGAGCGTTCCCGCGTAGAAGTCGCGCCCGTCATCGATCGCCCCAACCTCATCAAAGATAATACAACCGTACCTGTAGTCCAACGTAACGTTGGCTACGGCGCAAATCGGCACCGCACCGACATCGCACATAATGAAGTCAGGTTCAACGCAGTCGCACAGATCCGGCGCGCCACATTGATTAACAGAATTTATGCAGGGTTCGCCGACATTCGCTCCGCCGGTGCACGCTAGGCCGCCATCGACGAACGCACCGTCATTGGGCAAATCAGGAAAACCCAGCGGCAGGATCGTGCCGATGATTCCGCTGATCGACCCCGCCTTACCCAGGACACCGCTTTGCCAGATGCGAACATCCTCGATCTCGCCGTCCCATCCGGAGATGAATAACTTGGCCAGGATGGTATCGCCCGCCGCGACAGTGACCGTGTTTGTCGGTGAGGGCAGCGCAGCGCCGTTCACCTCAACTGCCTTGAGCGACACCGTGGCCCCCCGAACCGGCGTCCCGAGCCCGAACACTACAAGACCGCCAAGAACCAGCCCGACGATTCCACAAGTCTGCCGCATTGCATATCCCCTGATTCGCATATTCCCACTCCGGAACATATCCAACCTCAACATCTCTTATCAAACCCGGAAAGCAGAAGCAGTCTGGCGTCAACCTGAACGCTCCTCCCACCATCTGCCTACCCAGGCATCGAAACCCGAACAGATGGTGGAGTACCGTTTGGAACGCGAGACAACCCCACCCCTGAATGTCGCTAACCACGCTGCGCGGCCGGAGAAACGGCGGTTGGCCCCACCGCATCCACAACCCATCTGAGCAACGCCCCATTACTCGGACCCGGCTCCCATTATAGCCATAGGGCGGAAGCTTGTCCATAGCCTCGGAACCCCTCACGCAGCCGATTTCGCACCTTGGCCTCCCCGGTTGGGACCGAGTTACGAAAGATGGGGTGGGTTCGTCTGTCGAACCCACCCCATCCGGTTAAGCACCTTAGTTATCGCCCTCTCGGAACGATCCTACACGCTGCTATTTACAGTCAGTCGGACCGGCCTCCCTGTAGGCGATCGACTTGAACGCATCCACGGTCTTGCCGATGTCGGTGAAGTTGATGCCTGCGCCCGGTGCCCCCCCGTTATCGCGGAGCATCGAACGCCAATTCCCTAACCCGTCGCAGCCAGCGGGATACTCTTGAACGCGTTCACCTCAGCGCCGATGTCGGTGAAGCTCAAGTCGCCGTCCCCGGAGACATCGCCCCACAAGGCTGTGCGAACTTCCAGCGCTTCCGAGAAGCAGTCCTCGTTACCCGAGTCCACGCAGCCCTGCGTGCCCTGTTGGACGTCGTGGATCGAACAAGGCACGACTTCCGCACCGTAGTAATAGATCGTCTCGGCATCTGCCGAGTCGATCCCGAGGTCAGTAGCCAGTGCCGATGGGCTCCAATCCAGGTAGAACGGAGTACACTGGAGCTTCGCGGCGACCCACTTGGGATCCTCCACGGAGTGGTTCTCAAAGGCCTCCGGCGCACCCAGATACCGAACCTCCCCTTCAAAAAACTGCAGATCGGGCAACCCCTGTCGGACCGGACAGCCGTTCGCCACGTCCTCGTTCTTGTCGATGTACATCCGCTCGAGTATCACGCGGATGGCCACCTCTTGACCACCGGCCACGGCCGATGTCGGCATCTTGAAATCGCCAACCCGGTTGTAGTCGCCGCCCAGCCCGTCGTCCGCCGCCAGAAGCGGATCGGGGGCCAACAGAACAGTCACGCCGCAATTGAGTTCGAGATCGGTAATGCCCTGGCTGTCATAACCGCCCAGTCGGATCGTGTAGCAGTTTCCTTCGATGACATCCAGGCGGAGGAACGCGTCCGTATTGTCGGGGCATTCGTCGGTGTCGAAGTCGCTGCAAGCTCCGAACTGATTGAAGCCGGCGTCACCCGGACATGGGCAGACCGTCGGATTGTCCGAGTCAAAATAAACCGCAAGGACCGAATCGAAGTCGTTGTTGTCCGCGCAAGTGCTGATCGTCAGAAAATCCGTGCACGTCGCCACATACCCGTACCAGATGTCACTTTCGAACAGCACGGGCTCTTCACCCTCGCAGAAAATCGGTGTCGGGCCATCATCCGTAGCGCAGATGTTATCGGCAAGGACGGAGATCAAGTCATCGTCATCCGGATCCGTAAGCATGTCCATGTTCGCGCACGTATCATTCGCCCCGGCGCTTGACGGACACAGGTCGTCCGGGTTCGCGGGACAGCTAGCCACATCGAAGTCAAACCTTCCCTGCAGCGCGACGCAATCGGCGAACTCCCCGGTATCGCAACGTGACGGGCCGCCCTCCGTGGCCGGACAGCGGCAGCACGCGCCTTCAATCGGCCCGCAGTCCGGTCCCGTATTGTCAATACCGGAGTCGACGCAGAAGACAAAATCGAACGCCACGGCGTCGTTGATGCCGTAGACGCCGTTGTCATCCTGGAGCGCAAACGCGTTGCCCGTCTCGGTGTTCACCCAATAGGCGTTGCAACCACTGGCATCACCGCCCGGGCCGGCGCCACTGATCTCCAGCCAATGGCATTCCCCTGGCGTTACGGTTACCGGCACGGGAAGAATCCCGGAATAGACGCAAACGCGGAATCCGCTTCCGAGTCCCAACTTGGCCTGCACTTCAAGCGTCTGAGTGCCCGGGCCGAGCGCGTTTCCCGGCAACCCGGTGAGCGGGTCCGTGTCGTAGATCGTGACCTGCCACTGGTCGTCCGGGAACCCTACGCCGACCGCGCTGTCGCAGTGAGCGACGCACTCTTCACCCGTGTTGGGATTGAGGAACCCGGGGTCGAAGCAGATCGAGGTGATTGTGTCGCCCACCGGGATGAAGTCGTCGGCAATCCGGGAATTGTTGCCTCGATCGATATTGAGAATAGCCCCGGCGAAGAACGCCGGGTCGTACTGAGGCGAATACCGGCAGCTCTCCAGGTTGTCGGTTTCGCAGACCGGGCAGGGGGAGGGCTGGGCTAACTGGTCGGGGTCGCCGATGCAAGGCCCTGATTCATCGCAATCATCGTCCTCGGCGCAGGAGCGAATGGGCGACAGAAAACAATAGCCGCCGCGACACTTGATACCCGGCGTAAAGGGCAAACCAGCCGTATCACACTCGTCTTTCGTAAACGCCCCGTTGATGTCCCGATCGAGGCACGCGTTCGGTCCCTCACAGCAAGATCCGAGCTGGCAGGTGCCGCAGCTCGACGCAGTGACGCGGTCGCACGCTTGCTGGTTCTGGACACAGGCAAGCGTCGCCGGGAACTTGTTCGGCGGGCCCTGGGAAACCCCGTCCAACGCCTCACAGGCAAGTGGATTCATTACTTCGCAGCGTGCCTCGCAGGCGTCGGGGTCGCATTCGGCGTCCGGCCCACTGCAAAGCTCTCGGCAGGTATCCTCAACACACACCCCCACGGCACAGGGCGTCTGGTCATCGCAAGAGTCGGGGTTGGGCCGGTCGCACGCAAGGAAGCAACAGGCCGGCTCAGGACAGGCCTCGATCGTAAAGTGCAGTTGATATTGGCCATGAGTGCCCTCCGAGCCTGAAAATATCGGGAAGTAGTAGGTGCCTGCCTCGAGCGGGCCGTACTCCGACCATAGGTTGTCATCATCGCAGAATGGGGCGCCGCGCGAGTGGTCGTTACTGACGATGAAGCCGCCGCACCACGGGCAGTCCTGCGTGATCACGCGATATTGCGGGATGAAAGGCGGGTCCGTGCAACAGTTATCGATTCGCCACATAAAGCAATCGTCGGTCTGAATGCCTTCCCACCAGCCCGGATCGGGATCTTCATGGAAAATGAAAGGGCAACCATCGGGAAACGACGGGAACGAGGCCGTGCTGTTGTCGCCGGTGATCGTAATCACGACCTTGGTGGCCACGCACGGCGCTCCACCGCATTCAGCCGAGGTGGAACAAATGATTCCCGTGCCGTTGCATCGGGTTTCCGACGGATCGGGCACGGTGATCTGGTGGACGAAGACATCCTCGCAGTTGTCTGCGCCGGAGAATCCCGTATCGACGGAGGCCGGCTGCGCGCAGCAATTCGGGTCGCAGTCGGTGCCGAAACCCTGGAACGCGCCGGTGCATTCAACATCGGTCAACACGTCGGTGCACTGCCCGGAATTCGGATCGCAGCACGCCCCGGTTTCACAGGTCACGTCGGCCACGCACTGGGCGCCCGCGTCGGCTTCAACGCCGCCGGCGCAATAGGCGTTGCTCGGGTCACATTTCTCGTCCCCGATTCCGACGCAGTTCGCATCGCTGTCGCACAAGGAGTCATCGTCGCACGTCCGGCAGGGCAGGGCCCCCCGATTCCCGGAGGTCGCGTCGCAACTGGCGCATGCGGTGCCCACGCCCAGGAACGTGCGGCGCTTGCACGTCGCCCCCTGGTTGCAGTCCCCGGAATCCACACACTCCGCGGCATTGTCCGAGCACGAACCCGTCTTGCAGATCCATTTGGTCAGGTTATCCAGGCATGCCCCGGTGGCCAGGTCGCAGCAGCCGCCGACCGGATCCTCCTGAGGTGTACTTCCGACCAACTCAAAGGCCAACCGCCCGGAAGAGGGCAGTCCGTCGGCCGCGAAATCAAAACCGTGACCGGCCGTGGATGTGACCAACGGCGAGACCGGTCCGTCGTTCTTCCACATCACGTCTGGATCGTTGACGCCGACGTCCCATCCACCGGTGGTGGAAATCCATCGCACCGCACCTTCCGGAGAGAACTTGTTGGCCACGCCCGCTACGATATAGCCCTTGGTGGGAAGGTCTATCGGCGGTTCGATGATGAGCGTTCGAACGGCGTTGGCCAACCCGGATACGAAGAACAAATCTTCGATGAAGTTCCGATCCTCGTCATAGAACTCGAAGACCACGCGTTCCGCGAACGGAACTCGAAGCTCGACGCCGCCCACCCAGCGCATCGCCTCCAATTGCACGAACCCCGGATGCCCAACCATTTCGAAGTCGTCGCCCAGGCGGAACACGCCCTCGCCATTCGCGTTCTTGCAGACCGAATCCGAGGCCAGGGTGATCTCGTCAAAGTCGAACTCGCCCTCGGGGCCGATTCCACCCCCACACACGGGACACTGATGCCCGGGTACGGTACAGATGCCCGTCGGATCGAGCGCATTGCCGGGATCGGTCGCATACCAGTCCCCGGTGCAATTAGCTTGTTCAGAAAAATTTGGGTCGTTCGAGCAGGTCTGGGAGTCATCCCCGGTGCAGCAGCGGCCGCGGAAACAGCCGGGACCGGGTTGGTTACACTCCGTTTCGTTGTCACAGTCGCCGCCCGGTCCGCCAACCTCGCACGGCCTGCCGGGGGGGAAGACACAGGTCAGTTCGAAACATTCCGCGCCGGCCCCGCAGGGGTTGATCGAAGGATGGCAAACACCGTCCAGAGGACAACTTGCGCCGTTGGAAAGCGTCCCATCCAGACAACATCGCTCCACACCGTTACAGACGATCTGATCGTCGCAACTGGCGTCGGACGCACATGCCTCGGCACATTCATTCTGGAACTCGTCGCAAACTTCGGAACCGGTGCAGTCGGGGCCGCTGACGCCTGTTCCGTTGCCCGGGGTTTCGCAAGTGCCACTCTGACAGGTTTCAACGCCGTTGCAGAACAATCCGTCCGAGCAATCGCCGACGAGGTCGTTAGCGATGGGAGCGTTGGTGCACTTGCCGTTTCCAGGCAGGTCGCCGGCTTCGAGCTCGCAAACGTCCAGCGTGCAGGGATCGCAATCGTCACACTCCACGTTAAACGAACAGCCCCCACCCGACGCCACGGCGCCAAAACGCTGGGGCCGGTAGGGCCCGATCAGTTCGCCGCGAGCGCGCATGCGGGACGGCTCATCGTCGTAAGGGTTCACGACAATCGGCTTGGCAATCGGAAGCTGCCCCGATAGCGGCGACACGTTGCCGTACAGCAGCGTTTCGCCCGCCATGCTGGCCAACCCGGCGTCCTGGTTCTGATCTACCAGCATGGACGAGCGGCCGACGTTCGTGTCCAACCCAACGAGCCGGCTCCTTTCGTTCGGTTCCACCGGACGTAGCTTTCTCGTAACCGTCCGACCAGGCTTGAGCCCCGTGTGCGCGGCCACCGTTGCAGTCGAGCGGCTTGCACGCGGCGAGGGCTGCGAAGCCAAGGCACGCGGGGAATTCCGATCCACGGCGCTAGAACTTGAAGCCGCCGCGACGGCCTCCACGTCGGAGACGCGCCCGTCAGCCGCGTGCCGTCGGTCGCTGTCGCCGTCGCCGTGTTCCGCAGCCCCCAGCAGGGGTGACAAACAGATGACACCGATGGCGAGTCGGCTTGCGATGTAGCGGCGACGCCGCGAAGTGCGTTCGCGCGAATTCACCCGCGCCGAGTCTCCTCGATCCCGGTCGGCCCCGCGCGGTTGGCGCTTTGGTCCGGGAGGTTTGTAGCTCATTCTTCCAAAGCACATGAGAATGGATCCTATCTTGTCTTGGAAGTAGATTGAACCAACGGCCATTCGTCCGATGGATGGTGGTGATCCGGCCTTATCCAGAGGTTATCGCAGTGGACGCCGTGGCGCGCTTCCGCGCGTGCGTCCCCTTTCCCCCGTCCGGTAAGATTGAGCATACCCCGACGTGATTGGCGCTTCAAGGAAAAAGCAGAGAATTAAAGTATCACTAGCCGATCACAAGCTGGCTTTGATGTGTTGGCAGATGGCGCGCGTCGCCGACGAGCGGTTCAGGGTGTAGAAGTGAATCCCGGCGACGTCTTGATCCAGCAGTTCCAGACACTGCTGAGTTGAATGGTACATTCCGATGTGTCGAACGGCTTCGGCATCGTCCTCGACGGCGTCGAGCTTTCGCATCAGATCTTTTGGAATCGTCGCCCCGCACATCTCAGTGAAACGCTTGACCTGCTTGGCGCTGAGAATCGGCATGATCCCGGCGATGATCGGCACGTTGATGCCAATGCCGACGGCACGGTCCCGAAACCGCAGGAAATCCGCGTTGTCGAAGAAAAGTTGCGTGATCAGAAAATCAACGCCCGCGTCCACCTTGCGCTTGAGGTTCTCCAGATCTTTATCAAGATTCGGCGCCTCGGGATGACCTTCAGGATAGCAGGCGGCTCCAATGCACAAGCTATCCAACCGCTCTCGAATGAAAGAGACCAGCTCGTCGGCATACCGGAAGCCCCCCGCCGTCGGCACGAAACTGCTTTGTCCTTTCGGAGGGTCGCCGCGCAGCGCCAGCACGTTCTCGATCTTCAGCAGCTTGAGCTGATCGAGCGTTTGAGCAATCTCGGTCCGGTCCGCATCCACACAGGTCAAGTGGGCCATCGGCTCAATGCCGATGTCGTTCTTGATCCGGCCGACCAGCTCCACCGTCTTGCGGCGCGTGCCGCCGCCCGCGCCGTAGGTCACCGAGACATAGGTAGGCTCGATCGGCTTGAGCGCCTCGATCGTGCGATAGAGATCCCAAAAGCCGATGTCGTCCTTGGGAGGAAAGAACTCAAAGGAAAGCGTCGGTTTTTTCTCTTGAAGTAGATTGAGGATGTGCATCGCTTCGGGCGCCGACTGGGCGCGGCAGGATTCGAACCTGCGAAGGCTATCGCCAACGGGTTTACAGCCCGTCCCCTTTGGCCAACTCGGGCACACGCCCACTCAATCAACCCGAAAGCGCGGTCCGCGCCGTCGAATCATCGAGCAACAACCCCCGGCTTGTACAACGCAACCGTGTATCTTTCAAGCCCTATGGGGCAAGCCCGGTCAAGACACGCGAGCTGAACCCACCTTCTAGGATTGAACCCGGCTGCAAAGCCTACCCGTTGCCGGCTGCGTCAACCCGTCTGGATCAAGAAGTCCACCAATCCGAAGAGCAAAGCCAACACGAACGCAGTAAAGATTACGAAAAGATTCGGCATAGTATCCGTCTCCAACCGTTGGGTGGAACCCAACCCATTCAACCACTCCGCTCAGGCTGTGACCAACACCCCGATCAGGGACGCCAGGTACAACGCCCCAAACAGCACGATGGCGATGATGATACGCGGCAGCATTCCAGCGGCATCCCAAGAACCGTTGTGATCCCGCCCGCTCGTGACCGACGGGCCGGCGAGTACAACACGAAGCGATTATCTAAGCCCGGTAGCCGTGTGAGTCAAGGCCTCCATCAGCCGAGG
>JADFMZ010000271.1 GCA_022563615.1 Planctomycetota bacterium | reverse complement strand
CGGTTGCGCGACTTTTTCCCTTGCCTGAGATATTGCAACTTCGGGCCGGATGTCGGCCAGGAGCACCTTTCGGATGGCCCGGCCGCAGGCGGCTACGTATCGCTGCGAGGCTGTATCCAACCTCGGCAGGCTGACGAGCTGCCGGCAGAGCTTTTCGCTGACAGGCAGTGACACTTCCTTGTCGATTTCATTCCAGGGGCGGGTGGGATCGCAGCACACGCCGCCCAGCGCGGATCGGTCCAGGGTCGTAAACAGCGGGGCCTTGTGCAACATGCCGTAGGTGTAGTTGACCTGCGAGTAGCGATCGACGGAAAGCGGAGCACCCTCCTTGCGGACGGCCTTGACGAAGTCCTCCCGGCTGAGACCGCCCTGCTCGGCGCCCTCATAGACCAACACAAAGGACAGGTATCCGCCCCGCAGCGCGCCCGGTAGAATCTCCGGCGCGCGAATGCCGGGCACGCCCTCGATCTGCTCACAGAGCGTTTGCCACGCGCGCGTACATCGCCGGTTGAGCTTCGACAGTCGCCCCAAAGACGCATGGGCCAGGTGCATGGCGCATTGGTGCGGGCGAAACTTGTGGCCAAGACTCATGTCACCCATGTCAAACGTGTCAGCCGCCTGCCCTCTGGCAACGCGACCGAAGTGCCCGAAAACCAACATACGATCGAAGAGCCTTGGGTCATCGGTTACGGCTACACCGGCTTCGCCGCCGTCGACGGCCTTGGAGGCGTTGAGGCTGAAGCACCCCACGTCGCCCCACGCGCCGACCGCCTTGCCCTTGTAGACGGCGCCGTGGGCGTGCGAGCTGTCCTCGACAACCGCGATTTTGTGCCGCTTGGCGATTTCCATGATGCGATCCATCTCGGCGGGATTGCCCCAGACGTGTACGACGCAGATGGCCTTGGTTCGCGGCGTGATGCGGCGCTCGATGTCCTCTGGGTCAGCCGTCAGGGTTCTCGGGTCGATGTCGCAAAAGACCGGGGTCGCGCCGCACTGGAGAATGGGCGTCGCGGAGGCGTGCCAAGTATAGGCCGGCACGATGACCTCGTCACCCGGTCCGACGCCGACGGCAAAGTAGGCACTGTGCAGCGTGGCGGTGCCGTTGTTCATAGCCAGCGCGTATTCCGAGCCGGTCAGGTTCTTGAAGGCGGTCTCGAACTTCTTGACGATCTTCGAGCCGTCGCCGATGGTGGTTTTCCCCCGGGCGATGCGCGGCATCATCTTGAGCACGTCGCCGGAGAGAAGGAAGGCCCGCTTGAGCCGCGTCCAGGGCGTGGGAAACGGTCCATAGACCGTGCGGCGACCGCCGTGAATGGCGAGCTTGGCTGGCTTCGTGTTTCCGTTATGTGATCGTGCCCGATGCGCCGTATCGGATGGAGTGATCGTAGCATTAGCTTGCAACGGATTGAACCTCCTTTTTGCTTGCCGTCTTGCTCTCTCCATCCACGCCGTCGTAGAGTCCACAACATGGGTCGAGGGGCAGATCGACAACGCGCTGCGTTCTGGCTGATTCGTAGAGCGCCATGGTCAATTCGAGCGATCGCCGGGCCTCTTGCGGCGGGATCGGTCCGGGTTGGCCGGCACGGGCGGATTCCAGAAACTCCCGGATCAACGGCGCGTGACCCCGATCCGAAGGCGGGAGCCGGTCGCGACGGGTGATCGCGGCGAGCAGCTTTTCAGCCACAACCGTCCACGGTTTCGGATCGCGTGGGTCGGGGAAACGTCGCAGTCCCGCAGAGCGAAGCGCGCGTTTGGCCGCCGAGCCGGCAACGTCCACGCGCCAGTCGAAACGCTGCGAATCCGGATCGCCGCTGACGCGCATTCCGGCATGTTCACCTACGATGTCGATCGAGAACTCCTTGCGCTTGGCGCAGGTGCTGCACTCAACGGTTGCGATCGCCCCGCCGGCAAAGCGGATCCAACCCACAAGCGTGTCCTCCGCCTCGATGGGATGCACGAACGTATCCATCACTGCCGAGACGGCAACGGGCTCGCCAAGCAGTGAGAGTAAGGCGTCGATCTGGTGAATGGCTTGATTGATGACCACGCCCCCGCCGTCGCTCTTATAGGAACCGCGTCCCGGCGCAGATTGGTAATAACCCCGCGACTTGCGCAAACGCACGCACACCTTCGCGAACAACACCTTGCCGATGTAACCCTGCTCGATCATCCAGCGCATGCGCTGATGGGTCGGATCGTTACGAAGCTGAAAGACGCAGGAGACGGCTGATTTCGGGTGGTCTTGGGCAGCGGCAATGATTCGATCCGCATCCGCCAGCGTCGTCGCCATGGGCTTTTCGCAAAGCACGTGCTTGCCGGCGCGGATCGCGTCGATCACGATTGCGGCATGGGAGGCCGCCGGCGTACAGATGCTGACCGCGTCGATATCTTTGCAGGCCAGAAGATCGGCGTAGTTCGTGTAGGTTCGTTGAAATCGGTATCGCTTCTTGGCTTCCTCCGCCCGCTTCGGGTCGATCTCCGCCACGGCGACCAGCCGGGCTAGGTCCGGCAGCGACCGATAGGCCAGCGCGTGGCGTTTGATGATCTGTCCGGCGCCAATGATTCCGATGCCCAGCGGATGGGAATCCATGAGTTTGTCGTCCTGTTTGGGTAGCCCCTTCGAACCGCCCCAACGCCGCGCGGGTCAGTAACGGTCGGTTGCACTATGATACTCGGGTCTCCCAGCCATGAAAAGGCGGTGAACGACCCCATAGGAGAACGACCCCATAGGGGAACGACGTCGCAGGGGAGGGATCCTGCCGGCGGCCGCCGCTTCCGCTCTTCTTGCAGGCGTCCTGAAGCGTCCCTATACTTTGTGCTATGCTTGGCCTGGATCATAGGACACAGCCCGTTGCAAACACCCGGACGAGATGACTCCACACAGCACAGGCACACCGCCCTCCGAATCGACCCGTAACGAGCCCGATCGCGCCAGCGCTCCAGTGGCCAGAAAACTGCTCATCCTGGGGCTGGACGGGGCGACCTTTACCGTTCTGAATCCTCTGATGGCGGAGGGGCGGATGCCCCGTCTTCGCGCCGCGGTCGAGGCTGGCACGTGCGGCACGCTCTATTCCACCGTTCCGCCGATCACGCCGGCCGCCTGGACGACCTGCCTGACCGGCAGGCACCCCGGGTCACACCGCATCCTGGACTTCGAAGGGTACGACGTGCGCACCGGGCGACTTCGCATGAACAGCACACGAAGCTCTGAGCATGTTCGCAACATCTTTCAAATCCTCGGGGATCGAGGTTTTCGGGTCGGCAGCGTCAACGTGCCGATGACCTATCCGCCGATTCCGGTCAACGGATTTTTGGTTACCGGGTTCGAGACACCCGGGTCTGATTCGGATTTCGCCTACCCCGCGGATTTGAAGAAACTGATTCTGGAGCGCTGGCCTGACCCCACGCTCAAGAGCAAGTGGCGAAAGAAGCTCGGCGGCGGAAACAAGCTCTTCGCCGAGAACATCGCCTACCTATCCAACAGCTTCCATCAGGGCATTGCGATGACGACGTGGCTGGGCGACCGCTACGGCTGGGACGTGCTGATGGTGGTGCTCAAACTGGTGGACAACCTCCAGCACAAGACGTGGAAATACCTGGACCCCCGCTGGTCGAATCGCAATCCGGCTCGACGTGATATGGCCAAAGGCTGTTTCGAGGAGCTTGATCGGGCTATTGGTAAGATGTTGGACTACGCCGACAAGCACGGCGCCACGGTCTTGATGGTGTCCGATCACGGGCATGGCAGCCTCGAAGGGAAAGTGTTTCCCAACCGCTTTCTGCAGAAGTGGGGTTACTTGCGCCTGCTTGGCATGCCGGCTCGGATCGCGGCGCGCGGACGCTTCCTGCGGGATCGAATGTTCGGCCCCAAGCATCAGATCGCGCCCCTGGTGGACATCACGCGACACGTCCCCGTGGATCTTTCCCGCACGCGAGCCTGTGTGATGCACGCCGGCAACGCGGGGTTCTTGTATATCAACCTCAAAGGCCGGCAGCCCGGCGGCATCGTTGAGCCCTCGGAGTACGAGTCCTTGCGGAACGAAATCATGGAGCGCTTCAGGAGTCAGGATTGTCGCGTTCGCGCCCCGTCGGGGGAAACCATCGAATTGTTTCCCGAAGTCCACAAGCCCGAGGAGCTATACGGCTGCACACGCAAGGAGGAGCCCTGGCTGCCTGATCTAATCTTGATCCAACATGAAACGCTGTCCGCCGTCCGGCGGCTCAACGGCCGGCAAATCCTACGCTGGCTTTCCTATCGCCGCCTCGAGGGCACCCATCGCAAAGAAGGGATCCTGATCGCGACGGGCCCAGGGATCGCTAAAGGAAACAGCGTTACCGCCGGCTTGATCGACTGCGCGCCGACGGTATTAGCCATGTTGGGGTTGCGTGTGCCGGACAACATGCCGGGCCGAGTGATCCTGGAAATCTTTGACCGACCGCCGGTCGTGCAGCGCGAGCGCGTGGCCGAGGAAGTGAAAACCAAGGCTGCTTCGCCGCAGCTTGAGCAGGTCTACACGCAGTCGGAATTGGACCAGGTTACGGATCGCCTGGCCGACCTGGGTTATCTCGAATAGTTCGGGCCGGCCCGATGCACAGACCGTTCAACCGCACGAAGCGTCACACACGTCCCAACCGTGAATGGCAATTGGTGGGCCGGCATCTATCTTGGGCGGCATGTCGAAGAAGCGACAACGGCGAAAGAGCCGTTGGGATTAGCCTCCGGAAGGCGGCCACAGATAAGGAGCCCGGAATGCAGCCGGGGTAATGGTCGGACCGGACACCTCGACCGTTTGCTCCTCCTCCAGGTAGCGCCATGACCCTGTGGCGAAGTCCACCGCCAGGGCCACCACGCCGGGCACGACGCCGACCAGCAGGAGCGCGGCGTCGCCCAGCAGGAACGGATCGAGATGGTATTTC
>JADFMZ010000270.1 GCA_022563615.1 Planctomycetota bacterium | reverse complement strand
GTGCGGGACACTGCGAGCCCTGAAAGGGCGGAATACGCCTATGCCGCCCTTTCAGGGCTTGCCTTCGCCTCGCCCACCAAACCCCAGGGCGTTGCCCTGGGCTGTCCTATTGTGCCCTTTCAGGGCAAGAGGAGAACCCACACGCGGAAGATGTCGCCCGTCTACGCAACGTCGATCATCCCTGCCTAAAGTGTCATGCACCCGATAGCGACCGGTAGGGACATTTGTGCTTGTTGTACTATAATTCGATCTTGGTGCGCCGGGGGTCGTTCGTCGCCGAAGCGATGTGATCGCGGGCAGTTGAGGGACTAAGAGCCTATCCCAAAAGTGTGGCACGGGTTTGCAACCCGTGTGTTTCACCGGTTGAAAATCGGTGCCCCATAGGTTTATGGGATTAGGCTCTAATGCAGAGCAGGCTATGAATGAACATCGATCAAGAATAACGGTTACCGTAGTGCTCATCGTATCGCTGGCGTTGCTCGGTGGTGTCGCCGGTTTTTATTGTCGAAGCCAAGGGCCGATGTTCGACCGAGATCGTCGCGCCCAATCAGGTCCGCAGATGGCGGCTGCCATTCAGGAGCTTGTCGACGCATGGGACCACGTTCAGATGGCCTCAGCCAAGGTCGACACGGTGCTTGACGCTGCCGGTGGCTTGGAGGGCGGTACGAAAGGAGAGGGTCGGTACGATTTCCTGAAGGACAATGGACATACCTCGATTCACTTCAAACTGACCAATATGCTGCGGATCAAGTCACCCGAGGAAGGGGAAAACGTGGAGTACTGGACGGCTGAGCGTCTCATTTTCGTAACCGACGGAGCTGTCCTCTATCGTTTCGTCGAGCAATCAAAGCACAAAACCGTGACCAAAGTCGAGTACGACCCCGACGACATCCTTCAGGTTGGAGGTAGACTCCTGCTCGATGCATTACAACGTGACAACCGGCTGTCCCTCATGCCGGATCAGACTCTTCAAGGCAAAGACGTGTACGTGATCGAGGCTGAATCCTTGGCCGACGGTTCGAAAACCATCCATTACTTCGACAAGGCAACCGGCATCCGTCTGAAGATGGCCGAGCTGGATCAGTCCGGTGGGGATTACCTGACCATCACCTTGTCGGAGCTGGATCTCAGCCCGCAGTTTGAGCCGGACCACTTTACGATGACGCCGTCCGAAGGGGTTGAATGGGTGGATGAGACCTCGGGAACGCCATGACGGTTGCCGTGAGGGCCAAGGCAAGCAATCTAACCACGTCAGGATTTTTGCGTCCATTCACGACCGGCGTATTTTCGGGCCAGCGCTTCAACCTCCATCAGTTCAGCCGGTAACCATTCTCCCGGCTCAAGTCGCACACCGCTGCGTTGTTCCAACTCATCCGGGATCAGCGAGCGTAGCCGTTGTCTGGTCGGATCCAGCGGCACATCCAACGAGACGATGGCGGGATGGTTGTATCGATCGCCCAGAATGATCGATCCGTGTTGAAGGATCGCCTCGCGCGTGCGGCGTTGGGCGCTTCCGACCACTTTCTCCTTCTCCTGACCGACCAGGATGTCGAAGCGGTGGCGGCGCCGAAAGCAAAACATCGGCCCCCGCGTCGGGCTCGAATCGTCGTCCTGCCCGCCGCGCGATGCAGGGATACCCAGCGTTGCGAGCGAGGCGATCACGGCGTCGTGGACGACCTCGTACAGGCAGTTCGGGCCGCCTTCCAACAGGCTGTGGTCGATGGGGATCGTGAGCGAGTAGGTCAGTTCCAGATCATGCAGAATGGCCCCCCCCCCGGTCTGGCGGCGCACAACTGCCAGCGAGTTCAAAGGTGATGGAAGCCTTTCGTAATCGGCAAAGCGCTGGAAGTAGCCGAGTGAGATCGTCGGCGGATCCCACTGATACAGGCGCAACGTCGGCGGCGACGCGCCGTTTCCTACGCGGACCAGCAGCGCCTCGTCCCGGGCCATGTTCGTCGGCCCGTCCAGCGCTGGATCCTGCAAAACGCGAATCAGGCCTGGCTCCATCACAATCTCGGCACGGTTGCACGGGCGATTGGGCGGCTACTGCCGTGAGATTAGGACAGTACCTGGCCGTGCGTTTTGACTTAATCACGGGTGTCGCACAAAACCAAATTAAGATTCTATCTCGGTCGCCATCGGACATTGGGCTTGCGGCTGGCCATTACCTCATCGAGGCGCCTCACCGGCGTCGTATGCGGGGCTGAGCGAACCCGTTCGGGATAGTGCTCGACCTCGTCGGCGATCGTCAGCATGACTTCCACGAATTCATCCAACGTCGCTCGCGATTCGGTCTCCGTCGGTTCGATCATCAGGCAGTGATGAATCGGCCAACTCATCGTCGGCGGGTGGATGCCGTAATCGATCAGGCGTTTGGCGATGTCATGCTCGGTAACCTTGGAGTCCTTAAACGCCGGGATGGTGACGAACTCGTGCGCGTACGGCGGCGGGATGGGCATCTGGTAGCGCTCCTTCAGGCGTGCGGCCAGGTAGTTAGCCGCCAGGACCGCTTTCTCCGCAACGTCGCGCAGCCCGTCGCAACCGAGACTTCGGATATAGGTGTAGGCTCGAACAAGCACGCCGATCTGGCCAAAGAACGAACGCACCATACCAATGCTTTCGGGGCGATCGTTGCACCAACCATAGGTGCCGTCCTCGTGCTTTACGACCTGCGGCACGGGGAGAAACTTGCGCAGGTGTTCGGCGACCGCCACCGGACCGGCTCCCGGACCACCTCCGCCGTGCGGGGTGCTGAACGTCTTGTGCGTGTTGAAGTGCATGACGTCGACGCCGAAGTCGCCGGGGCGGGTCACGCCGAGTATCGCGTTCATGTTCGCCCCGTCGTAATAGAGTTGGGCTCCCTGGGCGTGAATCGTCTCGGCGATCTCTGCGATCTGACCGTCGAACACGCCCACGGTGTTCGGATTCGTAATCATCAAAGAGGCGGTGTTGCGGTCCACTTTTCGTCGGAGGTCGTCCAGATCGAGCCGACCGTCGGGCCTGGATCGGACCGGGACCGATGTGCATCCACAGGTGGCGCAACTGGCTGGGTTGGTGCCGTGGGCGGTGTCCGGCGCAAGCACCTGCGTACGATGCTCGCCTCGACTCTGGTGATAGGCGTTGATAATCATCAGGCCGGTCATCTCGCCCTGCGCCCCGGCTGCCGGTTGCAGAGTCACCTCCGACAAACCGGCGATTTCAGCCAGGTCACATCGCAGGAGGTAGAGCAGCTCCAGCAGGCCCTGCACATCGGCGTCGTCCTGATAAGGATGGACGTGGGCAAATCCAGGCATCGAGGCCACCCGCTCGTTGACCCGGGGGTTGTACTTCATCGTGCAACTGCCCAGCGGATAGAAGTTGCCGTCGATGCTGAAGCAACGGTGGGCCAGTCGCTTGTAATGGCGCACGACGTCCAGCTCGCCGATTTCGGGCAAAGCGGGCGGTCCGTCCGCTAGCAGTTCCGGCGGCAGGGCGTCGATTTCGTCCGCAGGGGGAACATCCAACTGAGGCAGCGATACGGCGCACAATCCCGGCGACCCGATCTCAAAGAGTAACGGGTGATCTTGCTGCGGCCTGTCGGCGAAATCCTTCATGGTCGGGGCCTTTCGGCGCTGGCTCTTGTGCGGTTTCGAGGCATCAGGCGAGCGCGCTGCACGACGACGTTTGTCGCATGGTGGCGAAGCAAAGTCAAGGAACACCTGTCCGTTACCGGTGCCGGCGCGGACCGGGATTGGTTGTCGAATCTTGTAACGCAGACGTAATGGCCGATCCTCACCCTTGACATCCTCCGACGAATGTAGTAGACTTACTCCGACAGTTGTAGTAGGCAGCCGAAACCGGTGAATATATTATGAGCGAGAGACAATACGATCTGGGCAGCGCCGAACTGGAAGTGCTGAAGGTCTTGTGGGACGCCGGCCCGTCCACCGTTCGAGACGTGCTCAACCGACTGCACGATTGCGGGCGGCGGCTTGCCTACACGACCGTTCAGACCTCGCTGACCCGGCTGGAGCAGAAGGGCTTCGTCCGCAGTGACAAATCGGACCTGGCCCACGTGTTCCGGGCGCGCGTCACCCGCGACCGGGTCACCCGTTCGCGGTTAAAGGCATTGCTGACCCAGTTGTACGACGGTGCGGCGGGGCCTTTGGTCCTTCAGCTTGTTCAAAGCGAGCGGCTTACGGCCGAGGAAATCGAAAAACTGCAGGGCTTGATTGACGAGCTGGACCCGAATGCGTCGTAACGCAAGAGGTTCAGGGGGGTTGTGGAAATGATCGAGTGGGTCTCGCCGGCGGCTGAGTACTTATGGCGCAACGGCCTGAGCGCCATCCCGTTGGTGCTGATGGTCACCGCCGCCACACGCTGGCTGCCGTGTCGTCCATCCACGAAACACCTGCTTTGGCTGATGGTGTTGGGCTGGCTGGTGACGCCGCCGTTGGTTCCGGGGATTCCCGGTCTTGCCGATCCCGTCGAGCCGGAGCCCGTTCTCGCGGGACTGCACGAAGAATCTGCACCGGCGATCGAAAGCCGAACGTCGAAAGCCGAGAGTCGAAAATCGAAGGTCGAAGGTCGAAAGTCAAAGGTCCGCACGGCGGACCCTAATACTACAGTTGTCTCTGCCTCAAGGTCGACGGTCCGGCCGGCTTCGAGAGTGCCCAATAGGCTCGCCCGGGTGCCCGAGGCTGCCGGGCCGAAGACTAACGGGAATCCGATAAGCAGCAGCGCCGACACTTTCTCGTTGCGCGAAAGTCGAAGGTCGAAAGTTGAATGTCGAAAGTCGGAGGTCGAAAGTCGAAGGTCGAAAAACCGCGGTCGGGGGTTCGGGCAAAACGGGAGCAAGGTCGAAAGTCTAAAGTCGCCGGAGCGTAAGCAGTGGGGCGCGATCACTGGATGGTCCGCACTTGAGGACTCACGGTTAGGAATCGGG
>JADFMZ010000269.1 GCA_022563615.1 Planctomycetota bacterium | reverse complement strand
GCGGGCATGCAGGCCCTAAATAATCGGATGTAAAACCGATCTGGGCATTTACTGCCCCATTGTTGCATAGAATAGCTCCCAGGCAAATGGCTAATGCTAATGCTAAAAATAATTTTTTCATAATGTTAAATTGTTTAATTGTCGTTGTGGTACGACTAAGGGTTGGTGTGAGTGATGGAAAGTCGTGCTACAACTATCAATTGTTAAACTGAGATACGCCTCAATTCTGCAAATAAAAAAACTTGCTACAAAAGTAATGCTTTTTTTAATAAAACAAAAATTTCATAAAAAGTTATTTTAATTCTACCAGTTGTTTAGTATAAACCTTATCGTTTATTATCAATTTCAGTATAAAGATACCTGATGAGTTTCCATTTTCAGATCCTGAGAACATATACTTGTATTTACCGGCATTTTGGGTTTTACTCACTATTGTTTGAATCTTTTTACCCAAAACATTATAAATCTCAAGCGTTACACCAGTTTTTACTTCAATAATATAGGTAATTTCTGTCTTTCCTGTATATTGATTAGGATAAACATTTAATTGAAGGTTGAAGATTGAAGATTGAAGATTGAAGGTTGAAGGTTGAAGGTTGCGGCGTTTTGAGCTTTCGATCCTTCGAGTGCAGTCATGTATAAGTGGTTTCTTGCCTGGCGTTATTTGAATACGAAGCTGATCGCGCTGTTCGGCATCGCCAGCGTCATGTTCTGCGTGGCCATGGTGCTGGTGGTGCTCAGCGTGATGGGTGGTTTTCTGGACACGATCCGCTCCCGTTCGCGTGGCCTGCACAGCGAAATCGTTTTGGAGGGCGGAACGTTGCAGGGCTTCTCCTATTACGAGGAGTTCGGCGCGTATTTGGCCAAGGAACTGCCCGACGTCGTCAAGCTGCACACGCCGGTCATCTACACCTACGGCATCTTCCGCGTGCCGGCCACCACCTTTACCAAGCCCGCGCGAGTTCTGGGCATTCGTCTAAAGGACTACGTCCGGGTCAACGATTTCCAGAAGGGGCTTTACTACGATCGCTATTACCCCGGCACGACTCATCTGGGTCCGCAAGCCCTACCTGTGGCCGGCGTGAGCCTGTTCGGTGACGTGCGATTGCCGGAGGATCTCGAACGGGCCAATGATCTTTGGCGGGAAGGGGAGATGGATCCCGAAGCCATCGCGTCGTTTGATGAGCAGCCCTTCGAGAAGGCGCCCTATCCATACGTGACGCCGGTCATGCCGAGTGAGCGTGTGTACTCAGCCCACGTGGGCGAACCGACCTACAAGGAGCCCCTGCACGACGGCGTCATTGTGGGCTGCGACTTGATCCACTACCGGCGCTCGGACGGCCACTTCGACCGTCAGATCGCCCGTGGCGCGGACGTGGCGCTGACGCTCATGCCGCTCAATCCATCCGGCAATCCCACCGGCGAGCCTCCCGTGCGATTGCCGTTGCGCTACAGCGACGATTCGCACACGGGGATCTTTGAAATCGACAGCCTGTGCGTCTACGTGGATTTTGACATGCTGCAACACCGGTTGGCGATGGATCCACAGCCTTTGGTGAGCGGAGGCTTCACCCGGTTACGCACCAACCAATTGCTCATCGGGCTGTGGGAAGGCGTGGACTTGAACGACGCCTGTGATCGAATCCGCGTCGCGTGGAGGGACTTTTACGCTTCCTTAGGCCCGGAAGTCTCGGAGGCAGACCGTCGGGCGCTGGGGTTCGTCGAGGTCTACACCTGGGAGGATCTACAAAGGCCTTTCATCTCCGCCGTCGAAAAGGAGAAGGTTCTCGTCACGCTTTTGTTCGCAATGATAAGTTCGGTGGCGATTGTCCTGGTCGGGTGCATCTTCTACATGATCGTCGAGAAAAAGACGCGAGAGATCGGCATCCTCAAGGCCATCGGCGCATCGGGTCGGGGCGTAACGAGCCTGTTCATCGCCTATGCCGGCGCCGTAGGCGTTTTCGGGGCGGTCCTCGGGCTGATTCTCGGCAGCGCGTTTGTCTGGAACATCAACGCGATACAGGACTATCTGGCTAGTTGGAACCCCAGTCTTCGGGTTTGGAGTCCCGACGTGTATTCGTTCGACCGAATTCCCGAAATCGTCAAGAGCGCCGATGCGTTTTGGGTTGGATCGGTGGCCATCGTGTCCTCCATGGTGGGCTCCCTTATACCGGCCATCATCGCCGGTCGCGTTTGGCCAGTGCAGGCGCTTCGATATGAGTAATCCCTGCCTAACCGCCACCGGGCTTCACAAGACCTACAAGATGGGCAAGGCTGATATTGAAGTCCTGCGCGGCGTCTCCCTCCACGCCGAACCTGGAGAATATCTGGTAATTACGGGCGCCAGCGGATCGGGCAAGAGCACGTTGTTAAGCATTCTCGGCGCGCTCGACACTCCCGACAAAGGAACGGTGACGTTTCAGGGGCGAAATGTTTTTCAGATGCCGTCCGCTGCCCGCAATGCATACCGCAACGGTCTCGTGGGATTCGTCTTTCAGTTCTATCATCTGTTTCCGGAGCTGAACGTTCTGGAAAATGTGTTGATGCCGAGGATGGTGATGTACGGCGCTGTGAAATGGTGGTCGGTAAGGCGTCAGGCCAAGAGGGACGGGGCTGAGTTGTTGGAACGGGTCGGGCTGGATCATCGCGCCAAACACCGCCCGAAGGAGCTATCCGGCGGGGAGCGCCAGCGGGTGGCGGTGGCGCGGGCCCTCATCAACCGGCCTGCCCTCTTGCTTGCCGATGAGCCAACCGGTAACCTGGATGAGTCCATCGGTGCGGGCATCCTGAGCCTGCTGGCCCGGCTCAACGACGACGGGCAAACGATCGTCATGGTCACGCATGATCCGAAAGTAGCGGCCTACGCGCATCGCAGCCTGGTGTTGAAGGAGGGCGTGATTCATGAATCCTCCGAGCCTGGTTCGGAGCGACCCGTACCGGCGCCGGTTGGAACGGAGGTGGTTCGATGAATATGAATGTCGTCGAGGACACACAAACCCAGTCGCCGAATCCCTATGCCCCCAGTCCGGGATTGAAAATCTGGATGGGGTCCGCGCTCGTCCCGGTCGATCAGGCCAAGATCAGCGTTTTTGACCACGGGCTGCTGTATGGCGACGGCGTGTTTGAGGGAATCCGAATCTACGGCGGCAAGATTTTTCTAGAGCAGCAACACATCAAGCGCCTCTTTGAGTCCGCCAAAGCCATCCGGCTCGAACTTCCAATGACCCAGGATGAAATCAGTGAGGCGATGCATGAGACGATGCACGCCAACGGGATCACGGAGGATGGGTACATACGCCTTGTCGTCACTCGTGGAGTGGGATCGCTGGGGATATCGGTCAAGCACACAGCCTGTCCGATGTTGTTTGTGATCGCGGATAAGATCGCCTTGTACCCGCCGGAAGTGGTTCAGCGCGGGCTGCACTGCATCATTTCCAGCATTGCCCGGAACCATCCGAACACGACGAGCCCGCGCATTAAGTCACTCAATTATCTAAACAACGTTTTGGCCAAGTCGGAGGCGCAGGAAGCCGGCGCCGATGAAGCCATCATGCTTTCGTTAAACGGTCAGGTCTCGGAGTGCAGCGGCGACAACATCTTCATTGTGCGCGATGGCGAAATATTCACGCCGCCCACGAGCGATGGCATCCTGGAAGGCATCACGCGAAAGCTGGTGATCGACCTGGCCCGGCGGCGCGGCCTGAATGTCCACGAGAAGTCGCTGGTGAGGCACGACCTCTACGTTGCTCACGAATGTTTCGCCACGGGAACCGCGGCGGAAGTGATTGCAATTACCATCATCGATGGGCGTCGGATCGGAGACTGCAGGCCCGGTCGTATCACCCGACAGCTCCAGGCGGATTTCCTGGCCTACAGAAACTCAGCCTAAGAGGGTGTGTGAGAAGGTCTCTTTTTGCCGATAACTCTGGAAGTTTTGGCAAGGAGGCCCACTTATGGCAAGGATTGCCTATCCCAGCGACCTGACGGACGCGCAGTGGCGACTGATCGTCAAGCGCATTCCGCCCGCGAAACCTGGCGGGCGGTATCGTTCGGTCAACATGCGTGAGGTGGTCAACGGCATTTTGTATCTGGTTCGCACCGGTTGTTCGTGGCGGCAGTTGCCGCACGATTTTCCGCCGTGGGGCACGGTCCACTGGTACTATCGCTGCTTTCGGATCGGCGGCACATGGCAAAAGATTCATGACGCCCTCCGCGACAAGGTGCGCGTGTCGGACGGTCGGAAGACGTCGCCCTCGGCTGCGATTGTTGACAGCCAAAGCGTGAAAACCACGGAAAAAGGGGGCCGCATGGCTATGACGCGGGCAAGAAGATCAACGGTCGCAAGCGGCATATTGTCGTAGACACGATGGGACTGATTCTGGCTGTCGTTGTTCATCCCGGCAACATTCAGGATCGCGACGGTGCCAAGCTCGTGCTGGGCAAGCTCCGTGGGCGATATCGACGCTTGAAGTTGATCTGGGCGGATGGCGGTTACGCGGGCAAACTGATCGAATGGACGGCTTCGTTCGGAAACTGGGTACTGGAAATCGTCAAGCGAAGCGACGATGTCGTTGGCTTTGAAGTCTTGCCGAAGCGCTGGATCGTGGAACGAACCTTCGGCTGGATCGGCCGGTATCGGCGGATGAGCAAGGACTATGAGATGTCGCCCGCCAGCAGTGAAGCGATGATACTCATCACGATGATCAACTTGATGCTTCATCGGCTCGCGCCCGGATAAATAGCTTCTCACACACGCTCTAAGAGCCTATCCCATGAACCCTTGTGGCACCGGTTTTCAACTGCTCTGCTGAAAAGACCCATTATGTGCCGAAACATGTTGTATGACAAAGAAGTCGAACTCGATCGCCGCCACGGCCAGGATGGCCATCAAAGTTGCGAAGAAAGCGTTCCCGGATCCCTATTC
>JADFMZ010000021.1 GCA_022563615.1 Planctomycetota bacterium | reverse complement strand
CCGCAACGCCAAAGCACGCCGATCACATCGTAAAAAACGCATCCGCCAACTCCACGCACTCGGAATCACCCTCAAAAAATGCCGCCGATGCATCCCACCAAATCCGTAACCCGCGTTGTCGTGCTAGAGCCGTTTCAAAGAAAGCGTAGCGTTCTTAGCCGAGCTGCGACCGTAAGCGAGCGGTGGCTTCCAGTCGACGCCTCGCTACGTCTTGCATGAATCTGCTCTAGTGTCGTTTCCAGTAAGGTGCCAAGACGTTCTTGGTTGGGTGCCATGCCCACGCTTACGTGGGCATGCTTGCCAGCGAAAGAACATGGCCACGCAACGGCGTGGACCACGCCACCCCTGAATAGTCGATGACCTTTTTGGAAACAGAACTAGCGCTCAGTAACGATCAGGGAATGCAGGGTTTGGAGTCTCTTGACCTTCTCGGCGAGTAAGACATTTCCCTTTTCAAGAAGCTCGCCAACGACCAAGTTGAATACCTCATCGTAGTAGGATTTCTCGTCGAATTTTCGGCCGTGCCTCTTCGAGATGTCCATGGCTTGAGTGAACGCCTGTTCGTGATACTGCAAGAGAATAGGCCTCACCTCTTCGCGCTCTTGTGCGGACAAATCCATATCGTCGAGAATCAACAGCATTTGGTTCTTGATCTCGTCGCTGGCGGTTTCCTGGAGGTATTTCCAGACCCCCACGCCGACGCCGACCACGATCAAAAGAGCAATTGCGTTTCGCATGGAGGCCACCACCTGCTTGTGATCGATATCGAACCCAATAAACCATACATTTCGCAAATGGCTCTTGGCCGAACGACCGACCGTCCACGTTACCGATTCAGCTTTCTCGATTCAAGGGGTTTGCCTCGCTCGGAGCCGGGCGCAAGGGTCATTTTGACCGTGTGCAGCCTCGATTCGATACTCCGGCGGGACGGCATCCGACCGCTCCGGCGGCTTCCAGACGTAGCCCAAAATCGGAGGGAGGCGACGCCGACGATTTGAGCCAGTGCGATCTGATCCCTGTTGCCTATTGGCTACCACCAC
Source organism: Planctomycetota bacterium (assembly GCA_022563615.1). GTDB lineage: Bacteria > Planctomycetota > Phycisphaerae > UBA1845 > UBA1845 > JADFMZ01. Next base: position 16,623 of record JADFMZ010000021.1, on the reverse strand, counting down.
CTTAAACATAGCGCGGACCTATTCGGGTTGAACGCCCGGAAGCGAGCTTCGACGAAAGGATTCGCGATTGAACTTGACCCTGCCTGGCACGTCGGCTTTGTTGGGCGTTGTTCCCGGGCCTGGGTTGTTGTTCGGCCTGATGCTCCTTAGCAGCGATCGCGGGTGGGCACGTCGCCCGGTGGTTTCACATTCCCCGCGTCATCGGCTTTATGTTGGGGGGAATTGCCCTTCGGGTCTTCCTGTACGAGCTGCTTGCCGTACGCGAGGGGGAACCCGTCGAACGACAGCTCCAAGCTGCGGCTGCGCCTCTTCGAGCCGTTAAGGATCTTGCGCTCGGGTTGATTCTGTTCACGATCGGCAGCGCGCTGGAGCGTTCTCGGCTCCGGTCGGCGGCGCCTCGCCTTTTGCGCATTACCGTTGCGGAAACGGGCCTTTGTGCGGCCTTGGTGTTTGTCGGCTGCCTCGTGGTCGCGGGCGTGATGCATATCGGAAATGGGTGGGTCGATTACGTCATCTTCGCGCTGTTGCTGGCGTTGGCGTCGATCGCGACGGCTCCGGCGGCGACGTTGTTTGTGCTCCAGGAGTACGAATCCAAGGGCCCCATTACCGATACGATCCTGGCCTTGACCGGCATCAACAATGTGATCTGCGTCGTATTGTTTTATTCGATCTTCCTGACGCTGGCGGGGGTGGGCGTCCTTAATGCCACGCAATCGGTTGCGCAACATGTGTGGTTCGCTCTGCTGGCGACCACGTTGGGCAGCGTCGTGGTGGGAATCTCCTTCGGCACGTTGATCAGCGTGTTGCACGCGAAACTTACCCGGGCGGAAACTTTCCTGGTGTTCTTCGCCGTGTTCATCCTTCTGGGCGCGGGAGAGAAATGGCTCCTGGAGCATGTCGGCGTCAGTTTTAACTTCCTCTTGACCTCCCTCGTGCTCGGGACAGTCTTTGCTAACGTCGCCATCCATCCGCACAAGCTGACCAGCGACCTTCAGACGATCGCGTCTCCGATCTTCGCCGGTTTTTTCGTGATGGTCGGCTACGAGCTGCACCTCGATGAATTGATCCACATGGGTTTTCTGGGCGGAGTCTATGTGATCTGCCGTTTGGCGGGCAAAGTGTTGGGCGGACGGCTCGGAGTGAAGTGGGCCGGCGGACCGCCGCGCGTTCAGGGCCGCCTCGGCGCAGCGCTGTTGTGCCAGGCCGCCGTGGTGATTGGACTGGCTTCTTTCGTTGAGCGGTACTGGGACAGCGAGCTGGCCCACCGTTTCTCGACGGTCATTCTGGGAAGTGTCGTCATTTTTGAGATGATCGGCCCTCTTTTGGTCAAGCGATGCGTCGTTCAGGGCGGCGAGGTCAAGGCTGTTACGCTCCTGCAGCGTCCCGGACAGGCGACCGAGGGAGACGCCATCGTTCCCCTAACCTTCCACGCCCTTGCACGATGGCTGGGATTGCGCCGACGTAAGGGACACATCCATCCTGAGAAGATGACGGTCAAGGATTTGATGCGCACCAACATTCAGTTGATTCCCGCGTCGGCCAACCTGGACGAGGTTTTGCATCGGATCGAGCGCTCCACGTACAGCCACTTTCCCGTCGTCAATGAACAGGGTGATTACGTGGGGGTCATTCATTTCAGCGACGTGCGGGAGGTCATGTATGATCCCGCATCGCACGACCTGATCACCGCGCTCGATCTGGCTGACCCCGACTCCGCGGTGGTTCCGATTGATATGCCCCTCAGCAAGCTGCTCGAGGCCTTCACTCGCGAAAACGTCGGAGTGCTGGCTGCCGTGGACAATACTGACGGCAGGCGAGTCGTCGGCCTCGTCGAGCAGCGCGACTTGCTGCGTCTTCTGCATCAGTCGAAACCGACGGCCTGACAAGCGGTCCCTTGGCGCGAATGGGCGGCGCCTCTGCGGGGGATCGGGCCGGCGGTGTTCCGCGCGAGGTTGGTGCCGGGCCGTCCATGAGGAACATGGGGGCTGCCAATCTGGCAGCGTTTCAAGGTCTGTGGATCCGGTTTGACAGCATTGGGCCGCCCATCCCCGGATCTCGGCGGCACTTGCCCAATGACGAGCTTGGCCTAACTTGCTTATTGACAGTTAGTTACGATCATGCCCTGTGGCTGGAGCGATTTTCTGCTGTCCTGGCATCCGGCATGTCCAATACGTTGTACCTGTATCTCCGGGGGTGCCGGAGTTGCAACCGTTTTTTTTATGATTACAGGGTCGATGACTGGCGTTGATCGGGATGTGTTGATCTCGCACCGTCTGCAAGGCGGCGAAACCCGTTGGCTGAACGAGGTGGACACGGGTTTGCGTCCAACCGGCCTGCGGGTCTGCCGGGTCCATACCCGGGCCGAGACCATTTGCCGTGTTGAACATGGCGGGTTGGCCGGCGCGGTGGTCATTGCGGACGGGCGGCAGATTGAAGGTCTGTCGCTTCTGCGAACCATCCGCTCGATCGATCGGGATCTGCCCTGTTGGCTCGTAACCGATGACGCGAGACGTGCCACGCTCGAAGCCGCTCTGGCGCTACGGGTTATGAGCGTCTTTACGCATCCGGTACGTGTGCAAGACTTGACGTTGGCGTTAACAAAATTGCTCGTGAATTGACGCAGGACACCGGGCCGCAGCGCGGATCTACCCGGTCTTGCCTGAATCGTGTTCATTCTGAACGAAAGGAGTACGGAACCCTGATGGCCAAGCTAGGAATCAAACCCCTCGGTGACAAGGTGATCGTGAAGCGAATTGAGGCGGAAGAGAAAACCGCCGGCGGCATCGTGCTGCCCGATACGGCTCGTGAAAAGCCCAAGCGCGGGCTGGTGCTGGCTGTTGGCACCGGGCGTCTGCTGGATGACGGCCGGCGCAGCGAGATGCAGGTTCGCAAGAACGACGAGGTTCTTTTTACCAGTTACGCCGGCACCGAGATCAAACACGATGGCGACGAATACATCATTATGGATGAGTCGGATATTCTGGGAATTGTGGGATAACGAATTGCGAATGCTCAATGGCGAATGTCGGACGCACGGCGTCCCCTTTCGTGATGGCCAATTCGCCGTTTCTTAAACGGAGTGAAGGTTGATGGCAGCAAAACAGATAGCATACCAGATGGAAGCTCGCGAGGCTGTTCGACGCGGCGTGAAGCAGTTGGCCCGGGCGGTCAAGGCGACGTTGGGGCCCTGCGGACGCAACGTCGTGATCGAGAAGTCCTTCGGCGCGCCGACCGTCACCAAAGACGGCGTCACCGTGGCCAAGGAAATCGAACTTGAGGACGCCAACGAGAACATGGGCGCGCAGATGGTCAAGGAGGTGGCCTCCAAGACTTCCAGTGATGCCGGCGACGGCACCACCACCGCAACGATCTACGCTGAGGCGATCTACGACGAGGGGCTTAAGAACGTCGCCGCCGGCGCCGATGCCATGCAGCTCAAACGCGGCATCGCCAAGGCCGTCGAGACCGTCGTGGAGCAGCTTGAGAAAATGAGCATCCCGGTCAAAGGGACGCGGCAAGTCGCACAGGTTGGCACCTGTGCAGCCAACCAGGATCCGGAGATCGGCAGAATCATTGCCGAGGCGATGGACAAGGTGGGCAAGGACGGCGTCATTACGGTCGAAGAGGGCAAGACCCTCGAAACCACCGTCGATCTGGTCGAGGGCATGCAGTTCGACAAAGGGTACCTCTCGCCGCATTTCATCAACAAGTTCGAGGATCTGACCTGCGAGCTTGAAAAGGCCTTCATTCTGATCCACGAGAAGAAAATCAGCGCCATCAAGGATCTCATTCCCCTCCTCGAAAAGGTATCGCAGGCGGGGCGACCGCTGCTGATTATCGCCGAGGACGTCGAAGGAGAGGCGCTGGCTACGCTTGTGGTCAACAAACTTCGCGGCACCTTGCAATGCTGTACGGTCAAAGCGCCGGGGTTTGGCGATCGCCGCAAGGAAATGATGCAGGACATGGCCATCCTGACCGGTGGCACCGCCATCTTTGAGGATCTTGGCACCAAGCTCGAAAACATAAAGCTGTCCGATCTGGGCAGCGCCAAGAAGATCCGTATCGATAAGGAAACGTGCACGATTATCGAAGGCGGCGGGGCGACCCGGGAGATCAAAGGCCGCATCGAGCAGATCAAGCAGGAAATTGAGAACACCACCAGCGACTACGACCGCGAGAAGCTCGAGGAGCGGCTGGCCAAGCTCGCCGGCGGTGTAGCCCAGGTCAACGTGGGTGCAGCCACCGAAATCGAGATGAAAGAGAAGAAGGCCCTGGTGGAAGACGCCCTGCATGCCTGTCGGGCGGCGGTCGAGGAAGGCGTGCTGCCCGGTGGCGGCGTTGCGGTGATCCGAACGCTCAAGTTCATCGACAGCTTGGCCAAGAAGCTCGATGGTGACGAGAAGACCGGCGCGATGATCGTGCGACGCGCGCTGACCGCGCCCGTCAAGCAGATCGCCTCCAACGCCGGCCAGGACGGCTCCATCGTCTGCCTGAAAATCAGCGAGAATTCGGATACCAACTTCGGCTACAACGCCCTGACGGGTACGTATGGCGACATGATCAAAATGGGCGTGCTGGTCCCCACCAAAGTCGAGCGGATCGCCTTGATCAATGCTGCCTCGGTCGCCAGTCTGCTTCTGACCACCGACTGCATCATCAGCGAGATCAAAGAGAAAGATAAGAAGACGCCAGGCGGTGGTGGAATGCCAGGGGGCATGCCCGGCGGCATGGGTGGAATGGGAGGCATGGGTGGCATGGGCGGCATGATGTAGCCCGTGTGGCCCAGGTTCCGCTAGGTGGAACCGAAAGTGTCGCCCTTTGTGGGCGGCGCTGGCTCACCAAGACCTGAGTCGCGAGCGTCAAGCTCGTGCGAAGAAAACGATTCGGCACGGTCAAGCACGCGCTTGGCCGTGCCGAATTTTCAAGACGAACGGTTCCGGCGCATCGAATGATGCAAAGTAGCGCAGGCCCGATGGGTCCGCCCTGCTAACCATTCCCGCACCGTGCGAACTATTTCCCCGTAGGGTCCGCCGTGCGGACCATTCCTCTGAAAGCGGCACACGTCGATGCGCTGCGCGGCGGTCGAAATTCGGACCACCGGACCACTCGACGCAAAGGCGGCCGCCGGGTCGAGTCGGGCCGAAGGCCTTTAGGTTATCGGCGATTGGAACGGCGGGGTTTGCGCGGGTGCGCGCCATTTCGCGGTTCTTGATTGTCCGAAAATCGTTCTGGCAGAGGCCTTTCAGCGGCATCACACCTTGACATGTGCATCCGCACAGATAGCATCATGTACGTAGCGTTCGGAACTTTGCACAGCGCAACACACAACATCTCGTAGAGCAGGGGGGAGCTTATATGCATACAGCGACGGCACGGAACCGGAGCGCCGGGTGGCTTGGTTCCGTGGTTGGGTTGGGTTCGGTCCGCCGTGTCTGCGTGGCACTTGTGCTGGCTCTGGCGACGGGGGTCCAGGCGCAGACGATCGAAGTTTCCCCCGCTATCGACACGGTGTTCGTTTTTTCCGGCTCCGAGGGTGGTCCCTTTGCAGCGGAGACGACGACGACGTGGACGGTCGCAAATACAGACCTCGTCGGGCTTGAATTGAGCGTCGTGTCGAGCCAGGTTTGGCTTGTGCCCGTTCCGGATGGCGGCACGTTGCCCGGGCGTTTGCTACGCGATTCCACGCTGGACGTGTTGGCAACGTTGGACGCTGATGAGGCGGCTAGGCTCGCTCCGGGGGTCTACACCGCGACCATTTCGTTTCTCAATCTTGACAACGGCGCCGGTAATACCGATCGAACCGTAACCCTGCGCGTCGCGGCGGCGCACTTTGTGACATCGCCTTCGTTTGTGAACGCCTTTGCCGCGCAAAACGCCGCAAGTCCTGCTTCCGTGAGCGTCACCGTAACGAGCGTCGGCACCAGCGACTTGAGCTATGCCATCTCCTGGATAGCCCGATCCTGGTTTACCGTGGACAAAACCGGAGGCACGGTGCCCGGCGGTGGCAGCGACAGTTTCCAAGTTTCCTTCAATCCCTTCGGACTTGGGCCCGGCAACTACACGGCGCAGCTTACCGTTGAAAATCTGACCAACGGTGCGGGCACGACTCATCTTCCGGTTTCGTTGACGATCAGTGCATCCGCAGCCGGCGCCGTTCTGCTGCTGCCGGACGCCGACATGCAGGTGCGCGGCGTAGCCGGCTTCCTGCCGGAGATTCGGGAAGCCTCCCGCCTGGTCAATGCGAGCGACCGGTACGTTCTCTGGCAGGCCACGGTCAGTGAAGATTGGCTTTCGGTCAGCCCTTCCGGGGGAGAATTGGCCCCGGAGGACCAGACGGCGGGCGGACTCGACGAGCAAGCCCTCGAAGTGCGAACCAATCTTGCGACCAATGACCTGCCGGCGGGGCCTCATGTCGGCATGATTACCTTTGAGAATCTCACAACCGGCGTGCCGATCGCCACGCGGGTTATCCGGGTGGTGGCTGATCCTGTGCTTACCCTGCCGGGTGGAGCGGTTGGAGGCGTGATCAACGTTTCACCCGCCGGCACTGGGATTGCGGGCGGTTCACCGGAACAATCGACGTTTGACCATGGCGCGGTGCTCACGCTGACGGCCATTCCCAATGAAGGGCATCAATTTGAAGAGTGGGTAACAAATATTGAACTTGACTCACTAACTGACAATCCAATCGTGATTACGATGGATGAGTCCCGGATCGTCGGCGCCCGGTTTGCACCGATCGTCCGGACTCTGGCATTGAGCATCAGCGGATCGGGCACCGGGACCGTAAAACCTACGCCGGCTGGAGTATCTCTGGAGAATGCGCTCGTCTTCCGCTATACTGACGGGGAAGTGGTGGCCTTGAATGTTGAGGTCGACGCTGGTTCCGTATTCTCAGGTTGGGCGGGCAACGTTCCAGCCGGCTTGGAAAACGACAACCCGCTTGAGTTGTTGATGGACCGGGATCGAACCATCACCGCGCGGTTCGAGCCGATCGTCACGCTGAGTGTGCAGGTTACAGGCGACGGCGAGGTGATTGTTGATCCTGATCTGGACGCGTATCCGGCGGGGTCCGAGGTTACCTTAACGGCTGAGGCGGCCGACGCGTTTGAGTTTTCCCGGTGGGATGGTGACGCCTCGGGAGTGAGCGCGGTGCTCACGGTTACGTTGGATGCCAGTAAGACAATTGAGGCGATCTTTGTTCCAGAAGGAACGGGCACGGGAACGGACGTCGAAGAGTTCTCGTTGTTTATCGACGTTACCGGTGATGGTGTAGTATCTCCCGGTGGCGGCCGGTTTGAAGCCGGCACGAACGTGACGTTGGTGGCTACTCCCGGGATCGGGTCCGCGTTCTCGGGATGGGAGGGCGACGCGTCGGGTACGGAGCTGGCTACGACGGTGCTGATGGATCAGGTTCGGAGCGTGCGTGCGGTGTTCAGTGCGGAGCCTCCGGCCGAACAACCCGGTGATTCCGGGAACGATCAAGCGGGACGGTTGTGTGGCGTGCTGGGCTGGGCGAACCTGTCGTTGTTCGGCCTGTCCTGGGCCGCCTTTTGCCAAGTGAGCCGCCGCAGAGGCTTCGCCGTAGATCGGGAGAGGGGCAACGTCGTTGTGAACCGAGAGAGGCGACCACGATAGACGTGCGGGACCGGATTTTCACCGCCGTTGTCGAGCGTCAAGGATGACTCCAGTCGTCGGACGAGGGGAACGCGACACGTCCCCGTTACATTCCATGACCTCAATAAAGAAGTTCTGATAAGCGACGATCGGCGCAAGAGGAAGGCTACCGCTGTCACCCGAGTTGAACATTATTGGCCTTAACCCGCCGGGGTTCCCAAGCGCCTCGATTGCGCTTGCCACCTATCGGGCTGGGTTCGCGGGCGGGCTGGCGTTAGAGCATTGCGATCCCGAGTCCATTCGACGGGAGCTGCGAGCACTTTCCGAGTCGGATATCCGATTCACGGTTTGCCTGTCCTGCGTCACGCAAGAAGTCCTCGACCTTTGCCGAGAGGCCTCAACGCATGGCCTGGAACGGGTCATCCTGTGTGGCTGTGATGCCGACGGGCTCGAGGCGCTGCTTTCCCCTCTCAAGAAACTCGGCGTGCCGGTTCTGGTGGAGGCCACCTCGCTGGCAATCGCCCTGGCCGCCCAGGAACTTGGCGCCGACGGCGTCGTCGTCAAGGGGAATGAGAGCGGGGGGCTGGTCGGCGAAGAGACGACGTTCATCTTGCTTCAGCGGGTGGTGGGCCGGGTCAAGATTCCGGTTTGGGCTCGTGGGGGCGTTGGGCTGCATAGCGCGGGCGCCTGTTGGGCCGCCGGCGCCGTCGGCGTGGTGTTGGACTGGCAGCTTACTCTGTGCGAGGAATCCGAGCTTGACGAGGATCTCAAGGCCCGGGTTGCCCGCATGGACGGCAGTGAGACCGCCGTTCTTGGACAGCATTGTCCGCTGAGGTTTCGAGTCTACTCCCGTCCGGGTGAATCAGCCGCTACTCACCTCAAGGAATATGAGAATAGGGTTCATCTGGATGCCGGTTCCGAAGCGGCGGTGTTGTCGTCCTGGCGCCGAGAGGTTGAATCCTGCGTCCGCGGTGATTCCGATGCCGGCCGACTGCTGCTGATCGGACAGGACGCTACGTTTGCGGCGCCTTTGGCAAAACGATTCGGCAGCGTGAAGGGCGTATGCGTAGCCCTGCGTCGCGCGGCACAGGATCAATGCCGCAGCGCGGCTCGTCACCGGGCTCTCGGTCCCGGAGGCCCCTTGGCCAAGGCCCACGGAACGCCCTTCCCGATCCTGCAGGGTCCAATGACACGAGTCAGCGATACGGCTGACTTCGCCGATGCCGTGTCTGCCGGCGGCGCGTTACCCTTTCTGGCGCTGGCGCTGTTGCGTGGGCCACGTGTGGCGGAGTTGTTGGAAGAAACGAAACGCAAATTGGGCGACCGCCCATGGGGCGTCGGAATCCTGGGCTTCGTGCCCAAAGAGCTTCGTGAGGAGCAGCTTGCCGAAGTGCGCAAGCACCCGCCGACGCACGCCATTATCGCCGGTGGTCGACCGGATCAGGCCCGATTCCTTGAGCGTCAAGGGATTGCGACCTACGTGCACGTTCCCTCCCCCGGCCTGCTGGAGATGTTTCTGCGCGGGGGCGTTCGCCGGGTGATTTTCGAGGGGCGGGAGTGCGGCGGGCACGTCGGCCCGCGAACGAGCTTCGTTCTATGGGACACGATGATCCGCGTGATCTTGGATCATCTGGATCGGACTCGAGACCGCGCGAGCGACTACCAGGTCGTCTTTGCCGGCGGGATTCATGACGCCATGTCGTCGTCCATGGTTGCGGCCATGGCGGCTCCGCTGTCGGATCGAGGGGTGCAGATCGGCGTTCTTCTGGGCACCTCCTATTTGTTCACGAAAGAGGCGGTCGAGACGGGTGCGATTACCCGTGGGTTCCAGGAAGAGGCCATCGCCTGCCGTCAAACCATCCTGCTGGAGACCGGCGTAGGTCACGCCACGCGCTGCGCGGACACGGCCTTTGGCCAACATTTCGCCGACGTTAGACGCCGCCTGATTAAGGAGGGGCGAACCAAAGAGGAGATCCGAGAGACGCTGGAGATGCTCAATCTCGGCCGACTGCGCATTGCATCCAAGGGCATCATTCGGGGCGACACCGACCCGCGATTCCAGGGCTCCGGGACGTACGAACAGGTGGATGACCGAACGCAGCGTCGAGACGGGATGTACATGATCGGCCAGGTCGCCGCCTTACGAGAGCGGATAACCACCATTGGTCAGCTCCATGAAGAGGTCAGCCGAGGCGGCGTCGAGCAACTGGGTGCGTTCCTTCCCGAAATGCGGGAAGGGGTTGGAACTTCCAGTTCCAACGGCCCGTGCGACGTTGCGATCATCGGCATGTCCTGCCTGCTTCCCCAAGCGCCGAATCTACGGCGTTTCTGGGACAATATTGTCAACAAGGTCAATACGATTGTCGAGATCCCGCCGGAGCGGTGGGATTCGGAGCCGTACTTTGACAGCGATCGCCGCGCGCCGGACAAGATCTACTCCAAGTGGGGAGGCTTCATCGACGACGTGCCCTTCGATCCGCTGCGGTACGGCATGCCGCCGAACACCCTGCCGTCCATCGAGCCCATGCACTTAATGGTGCTTGAGGCGGTTCGCCACGCGCTCGACGATGCGGGCTATTCCGACCGACCCTTTGATCGTGAGCACACCTCGGTCATCCTCGGCGCCGGTGGGGGCGTGGCTGACCTGGGATTGGGCTACGGCTTTAGATCGCTGCTCCCCTATTACATGCGCCAGGCCGGCGTGGAGGATGGAGAGGCGGAGGCGCTGATCGAGCGCCTCGACGGGACGTTGCCGGAATGGACCGAAGATTCCTTTGCCGGGCTGCTGTTGAACGTGGCCGCCGGACGTGTAGCCAACCGTTTCGATCTGGGCGGCACTAACTTTACGGTGGACGCCGCTTGCGCGTCGTCGCTGGCGGCTGTGCGGCTGGGGGTTAACGAACTCGAAACGGGTTCGAGCAACCTGGTCATCGTCGGCGGTGCGGACACGATGCAAAGTCCGTTCGCCTACTTGTGCTTCAGCAAGACTCAGGCGCTTTCTCCGACGGGGCGATGTCGCACGTTCGATGAGGCCGGCGACGGCATTGTTATCAGCGAAGGAATCGCCATCGCCGTTTTGAAGCGGCTGGAGGATGCCCAGCGCGACGGCGACCGGATCTATGCAATTATCAAGGGCGTGGGGTCGTCGAGCGACGGCAAGGACAAGGGTCTGACCGCACCGCGACCGGCTGGGCAGATTAGCGCCATGCAGCGCGCGTATGCCAAGGCCGGTGTGTCGCCCGATACGGTGAGCCTCATCGAGGCGCATGGCACAGGCACGGTCGTAGGCGACCAGTCGGAAGTGGAAGCGCTGACCGCGATGTTTTCGCAGGCCGGCGCGTCGAAGCAGGGCTGCGCGCTGGGTTCGGTCAAGAGCATGATCGGGCACACGAAGTGTACGGCCGGCTTGGTGGGGCTTCTCAAGGCCGCCCTGGCTTTGCATCATAAGGTGCTGCCCCCGACGCTCGGGGTCGTCCAGCCCAATGCCAAAGCGAATTTCAAGGAAAGCCCGTTCCACGTGAACACTGAGACTCGACCCTGGCTCGCGCGAGCCGATGGCGTGCCGCGTCGGGCCGGCGTCAGTGCGTTCGGCTTCGGCGGCACCAACTTCCATGCGGTGTTGGAGGAACACGTAGCGGAGGTTGAGCGGGGGGAGGCGGTCCCCGGAATGCAGACCTGGCCGGCGGAACTGTTTCTCTGGCGTGCTTCCTCCACGGACGAGCTTGTTCAATCGATCGATCGTGTGACCGACGCCCTCGCGCAAGGCGCCCAACCGCTTCTGCGAGACCTGGCGGCGGCGGTTTGCCGAGCCCACGGGCGCGCCAAAGGTGCGCATTGCCTGGCTGTCGTTGCGACGTCGATCGAGGACTTGGTGGCGAAACTTTCCGACGCGAAGGCGACTCTGAATCGTGGTGACACCGAGATTCACGATCCGCGCGGCGTGTACTATTCCGGTCAGCGGTTGACGCCGCCGGGCCGAATCGCGTTTGTCTTTCCCGGACAGGGTTCGCAAACCGTCAACATGCTGCGAGAGTTGAGCGTGGTGTTTTCGGAGGTGCGCGAAGTCTTCGAAAAGGCGGATTGCGCATTGGGAGAGACGCTTGGCCGACCGCTCAGCGCGCTGATCTTCCCGCCGCCCCGTTTTAACGACGAGGATCGCGCGGCGGACCAAGCGGCGCTTACGGAAACGCGTGTGGCCCAGCCGGCGATCGGCGCCGCCGACCTGGCGATGCTGAAGCTGCTGTCGGGGCTGGGCATTCGTGCTGAATTGATGTGCGGGCACAGCTACGGAGAATATGTCGCTCTTTGTGCAGCCGGCGCGCTGACGGAAGAGGAGTTGTTGCGGGTGTCTGAGGCCCGAGGGCGCCTCATCTCCGAGGCCGCCCGGGACAAGCCGGGCACGATGGCGGCTGTGCAAGCCGATGAGGCCGCCGTTGAGCCTATTGTTGCGCCCATCGACGGCGTGTCGATCGCAAACCTGAACGCCCCGAATCAAACCGTAATCTCAGGAACTCAGGCCGGCGTTGAAGAGGCCCTGCGCCGTTTGTCGCAACAGGGTGTGATCGGAAAGCGTATCGCGGTGTCGTGTGCGTTCCACTCCCCGCTGGTCGCGGATGCCCAGGAGCCGTTTCGCAAAGTCTTGGACGGTGTTTCATGGAAGGCGCCGCGCGTGGGGGTCTATTCCAACACGACGGCTTCGCTGCATGAAACGGATCCTTCCGCGATTCGGAAGCAGTTGGTTGAGCACCTACTCAAGCCTGTCCGCTTCGTTGATGAAATCCAGTCGATGTACGATGCGGGCGCCCGAGTTTTTGTGGAGGTGGGACCGGGCAAGACGCTTACCACGTTGATCGAGCGCATTTTGAAGGGCCGCCCGTTTACGGCGGTTGCCACGGCCCGGCCCGGGCGATCCGGCCTTGTGCAATGGATTCACGCCTTGGCGCAGTTGGCTGCGTCGGGCGTACCGGTCCAAGGCGAACGTCTTTTTGCCGGGCGCACGCAGCAGAGGCTTGATCTGAACAAACTGGTGGAACAATCCAAGCCGGTGCCTCTGTCGCCGACCACCTGGATGGTCAACGGCACCCGAGCGGTGCCCCTCAACGGCAAGCCGAATCGACCCTCATTATCGACCCGTAGCGATCGTTCGGTGGAAGGGAAGCAGACTGCACCGGACACCTCAGCCTCACCGGTTTCACCGGCCTCACTACGCCCGACTCCGAGGATTGCGGGAATCGAATCGCCTCCCGGCGTTACCCAGACAACGACAAGCATCACGCCCGCGGATCCCGGACCGGCAGTGCCGTCGGCAACGCCGCCGATCCAGGGCGACGGCGTGAACTCGGTCATGGGCGCGTATCAACAACTGATGACCAAGTTCCTGGATACGCAGAAAAACGTGATGCTCTCCTACCTCCAAGGTGGCGGCGCATCCGTTGCTCCAGCCGAGCCAACGGAAACCGAAGTCGGGCTATCGAGGTCGGCGCCATCTGTTGAGGCCGCGCCGTCGGCTGCGCCGGGTGATCCCCGCGCGACGGCTTCGACGGAAAGTTTGAAGGCCCCGCCGGCAGCACCTGAAACGACAGCTGAGCCGTCGTCACCGGCTGTCGAGGATTCCTCGCAGGGGACCGGCTTGACGCGCGAGAGGCTGATCGAGCGCCTTGTGGAGTTGGCCAGTGACCGCACGGGCTACCCGCCGGACATGCTTGATCTGGATTTGGACCTCGAAGCGGACTTGGGCATCGATTCGATCAAACGCATTGAGATTCTCGGCGCTTTGCAGGAAGACTCGATGCTCCCTGAGGATTCGGGCGACGACGATATGGAAGCGCTGGCCAAGCTCAAGACGCTACGGGCCGTCGCGGACTGGGTGATGGAGCGAGCGTCCGGCTCGACCTCATCCACGGCAGGCGAAGTCGAAACGCAAACGCCCGGCGCGACGACCTCGACCCAGAAGCCGCGTTCTGAAGAGGGGCCGGCTGATCCAACCTCCTTGGAGCCGACGCCTCGAATGTTGCTGGAAGCCGTCGAGTGTCCGATGCCGAAGGGTGACACTTCTTGGTCGTTGAAGGGCGCCGTGCTTATCACCGACGACGAGGGCGGCGTGGCTACGTTGTTGGCTCAAGAGCTGACCCGTCGCGGTGCGACGCCCGTAATCGTGGGATTGAAGCGATCGGGATCGAAGGATCTCGGTCACCCGCGCGTGGATCTGGCTGATCGGGCGGCTGCGGGGCGATTCCTGGACGACCTTCGAAAGCGTTACGGGCGCATAGGTGCGATCCTGCATCTGTCCCCGTTGATGAATGAAAACTTGGGCGCGAATCCAGACGCCAAGCGCTGGACGCAGGCGATGGATGCTCAGCTACACAGTCTATTCAACCTGGCCCAACACCTTGCGGGCGACCTGCGCGGCGAAGGCGACGGCTGGCTGATGGCGGCCACCCGCATGGGAGGAACGTTCGGCAGCGCCGGCACGGTGCAGGAGTTCTGGCCGGGGCACGGGGCGATCAGCGGGTGGGTCAAAACAGCCGCCCGCGAGTGGACCGATGTTGCATGTCGCGCCGTCGACTTCGACTTCAAGGCCACCAAGGAAGAAATCGCACGCGCGTTGATGGCGGAGTTGGAGTCTAGAAAGAGTCCCAGCGAAGTCGGATACCGGGCGGGCCGCCGCTTGATGCTGCAGCCGGTGATGTCACGCCTTGGCATGGATGATGCCAGCAGTGGGAAGATTTCTCTGGATGCCGATTCCGTGGTGCTAATCACGGGCGGAGCGCGAGGCATCACCGCCGAGGTGGCCGTCGAACTCGCGGAACGGTTCCATTGCACCCTGGTGCTTCTTGGGCGCTCGCCGCTGCCTCCCGAACAGGAGTCGGCGTCAACGGCTGACCTCACCGAACCCAAGGCGCTCAAGGCGGTTCTGCTGAATCAGATCAAAGAGACGGGGGAAAAACCGACGCCGGCGCGGATTGAAGTGGCCTACAAACGACTTTGGAGCCGGCGCGACATCCGCGCCAACCTCGCCGCCATGCGCGCCGCCGGCGCAACGGTGGCCTACCATACGGTGGACGTTACTGACGCTCGCGCCTTTGGGGCACTGATCGACGAGATCTATGAGCGCTATGGCCGACTGGATGGCGTCGTCCACGGCGCCGGCGTGATTGAAGACAAGTTCATCAACGACAAGACGCCCGAATCATTCCGTCGGGTGGTGGCTCCGAAAGTGACCGGCGCGCTGGTGCTGGCGTCGAAGCTGCGCAAGGATTCGCTGCAGTTTATGTTTTTCTTCTCGTCCGTGTCCGCCCGATACGGCAACCGCGGACAATGTGATTACGCCGCCGCGAACGAAGTATTGAACAAACTGGCGATCCAACTCAACGCTAAATGGCCCGGGCGCGTGGCCTCGCTGAACTGGGGGCCTTGGAAAACCCTTCGCGGAATGGTTTCCGATGAATTGGCCAGACAGTTCGCCAAGGCGGGCGTCCACGTGATTTCACCCGCCGCTGGGCGAAGGGCGTTCATGAACGAGCTTCTCCACGGCGACAAGGCCCACGTCGAGGTCTTGTTTGGGGGACCGATGTCGATCGTTTCCTCCTCGGCGGCTTCGCCGGTACGCGATCAGGCGCCGTCGGACCGGACCTCGGCGACGACCCGTATCCTTCATCCGACCCACGCGCCGCTGCTAGCGGCGCCGGCCACCGTAACGCGCCACGCCGACGGTCACGTCGAGGTGATTCGCGCGATCGATCCGGCGCACGATCTGTTTCTCCTGGATCACCAGCTTGACGGCAAGCCGGTGATGCCGATGGCCATGGCGTTGGAACTGATCTGCGAAGTGGCTGCGACCGGTTGGCCTGATCTGCACCTGGTCGGCGTTCGAGAGCTACGCACGCTGCGCGGCATCGTGATCGAGAACGGACCTCGAACCGTTCGCGTGCTCGCATCGGTAGCGGGTAAGGTCGATGGAGGTGTGGACGTGCAGCTTCGCGTGGAGAGCAATGGGGATCGCTCCCGTTTGCATTATACAGCCACGGCGGAGTTGCGACCCACTCGACGCACACCGCCGGATGAGCCGGTTTGGAGCCCGGCCGACGCTCAACCGCTTGAGATGTCTCTCGACGAAATCTATGAGAAGTGGCTCTTCCAAGGGCCGTTGTTCGCGGGAATCGTCAGCATTTCAGCCATCGGGCGTGAAGGCATTACGGGGCGCATCGCGCCCTCTTCGCCCAGGCGCTTGTTGTCTGAGTCGCCCGACGCTTCGTGGCTGATCGACCCCGTCGTGCTCGACAGCGCGCTGCAAATGGCCATCATCTGGACCAGGACGCACCTGGACGCGACGCCGCTGCCCACACGGGTGGGTTATTACGCCCTGTATGGCGCTTCCCAAGGCGATGAAGTAGACTGTGAGTTGCAGGTTACCTCGTACGGGCGTGGTCCAGCCATTCATACGAACATCGTGTTTCGCAATGCGGCAGGAGCGATCATCGGACGGATCGACGATCTTGAAGGCACGTGCAGCAAGGCTCTGAACCGCCTGGCTTCCACACAATCCGGCTCCGCAGAGGCCAGGCCGTGACCTCGCCGCCAGGAAAGAAGCAATACCCGCTTAGGCCTCAGGTTCGCGGTGACGTCGCGGTCATCGGGATGGCGTGTACGTTTCCGGGCGCCCGCAACCTTTCCGCATTCTGGAACAACATCATTCAAGGCGTGGATAGCGTGACGGACGTTCCGCGTGCGCGTTGGGATCCAGACGTGTTTTACGATCCCGATCCCAACGTGGAAGATCGCGTGTACTGCAAGCGTGGCGGGTACCTGGGTGAATCATTCGCGTTCAATCCGTTGCGCTACGGCACGATGCCCAAGGCTGTGGTCGGGGCGGAACCGGACCAGTTCCTCGTCCTGCGAACGGCGCATGAAGCCATGGAGGACGCTGACTATCTCCGTCGCGACTTCAACGGGCAACGGGCGTCGTTTATCCTCGGTCGCGGTTGTTATCTCGTCGCAGGGCTGGCG
>JADFMZ010000268.1 GCA_022563615.1 Planctomycetota bacterium | reverse complement strand
TTGATCGCGTGAATCTTGTCGAAATCGTCTCCGGGGTGGACCAAGCCCGATAACGGTTCATCCTCGCTCGACCGATGGGAACGATCCGAAAAAAGGGGCTATGGGAAGAGTGATCTTTCCCGGCCCAACGGGTACTCCGCCATATCGTAGGCTTTGGGTGTACGGACTAAAGGATCGGCTCCCGCTCTGGCAAGCGTCTCGTGCGCACCGGGGTGTGATGTCGATGCGTCCTGTATGGGCTACGGCAATGAAAAACGGAAAGCTAACCAAGTCAATAAGCACAACGTTTTCGCTTCCGGATCGGGGCGGGGTTCAAGACCGGGCCGGGAACGTGCTGCAAGCGTTGATGACCATACGCGAGCGCGTTCAACAGGACGTCGAAGCGCTGCAAGACACTCAGCAGGATCTTAAGACCAAACAGAAAAAGCTCGCTCACAACCAGGCTGAATTGGCGCAGCGGCGCGAAAAATGTGAGATGCAGCAAAGGGACGTGGAAACACGCGCCGCCGACCTGAATCAACAACAAGCCGACGTGGAGACGGCATTTGACCAACTGCAAGTGAACCTTCGCAAGCTCGGCGCCGACGCTGAACAGTTGGACGCGGAACGCACTCGACTGGCCGAGCACCAGGAGGCCCAGGCCAGGGCGGTTGCTACGCTCGCCGAACGCGAACACGCGCTAGCCCGATCTGAGCAGCAGATGGAAAACCGCGCCGTCGAGCAAAATACGCGAGAGTCGGAGTTCCAGCAGCAGGTGTCCGAGTTCAGCGCGAAGGCAAAGGCGTTGGAAGCGGACGCATTGGCGATGGCCACCGCCCGCGAAACGGTGACGGCCTTGCAGGCCCAGCTCAATCGCGACCATGAGGAAATCGCCCACCAACGGGAAGAGCTCCTGCATCGACTGGACAGCGCGCCGCAGGTCGCACGCACCCCGTCGAATGGACAGAGCGCGCCAGCCCCTTCGACACCCTGGCAGAGTGTTCCCAAACCCGCCTCGGCGCCAAAGGCGGATCGGTTTCGCAAGTTGCGGCGCGACGCCAAGCGCAGAGCTATTGGAGTTTGAGTTTCACCATCTTGTATTTGACGCTCGCGGAGTGAGTTCATGGGAATCAAACTGTTCACACGGAAACGGCCACCGA
Organism: Planctomycetota bacterium; assembly: GCA_022563615.1. Taxonomy (GTDB): domain Bacteria; phylum Planctomycetota; class Phycisphaerae; order UBA1845; family UBA1845; genus JADFMZ01. The sequence continues at coordinate 3,816 of JADFMZ010000268.1, read as the reverse complement.
GTCGATTGGAATCTCATCCCGGAGGCGGTTCGGATGCCTCGGCTGACCTAGCCACAGCCCATCAGCCCGCGCCGTTCGAGCAGCTCGACGCGGATCCCTTGAAGCGGCTCCACCAGCAAGGCCGCCACGCCATGATCCTTCGTGACGAAGCCAAGTGGAGGGCGGATCCGGCGCACCCGGACATTATCGAAACGGTCAAGAATGAAATCGAACGTCGGATGGCCCTGGTTCCTGACGGAAACGTCACGCTCAGTCAAACCCTGACCGGAGGAAGCGGCGCACCGGAAGAGGACGTCGATATCGCCGCTTTCCTGCTGGACGTGCATACGGTTACCAATAGTCGTTTCCAAAAATTCGTGGATGCCGGAGGCTATGATGAGTTGGAGTTTTGGCCTGAAGAGATCTGGCCTCACCTCATCGAGCTTAAAGACATGACCGGACAACCCGGCCCACGTTTCTGGCGCCACAGCCGACACGATCTGAGATTCGCGGAGCATCCCGTGGTCGGAATCAGTTGGTACGAAGCTCAGGCGTTTGCGCTTTGGATCGGCCAACGCCTGGTGACCGAAGCGGAATGGCAGATGGCCGCCTCGTGGCGCATCCGAAGCTCCACCGACATGCTCCGGCGTTACCCGTGGGGTGACGCGATGGACGCGACCCGGTGCAATCTCTGGTCCTCTCGAATCGGGACCACGGTTCCCGTCGATCAGTATCCCAAAGGCGCCGCGCCGAACCAGGTGCTCCAGCTCGTCGGCAACGTGTGGGAATGGACGGACTCAGAGTACATGGTAAACGACGACCAGGGCCGGCCCATTGTCGGTGAGATGCCGATGCACGTCATCCGTGGCGGCGCGTTTGACACCTACTTCGATGCTCAGGCCGCCAGCCACTTTCGCACTGGACAAATCGCCTTGGCGCGCGTGAAGAACACCGGCTTTCGATGCGCCGTGGACCTGAATCAGGCGACCTGGATCAGCGGCTTGCCCGAAGAAGGAGAAGTGCTGTGACCACGTTAACATCTTCAAAGCAGGCCCAGAGCACGAAGATTCCATGTTTGGTGTGTGATAATCCGAACCCCCTGGACGCCGTATCTTGCAGCACCTGCGGCGCTCCGATGGCGTTGATTCAGGAGGCGCTGGCCCAGGAACGGGATCCCTGCATCGTTACGGTCGTCGGAGACAGTAACGTCGGCAAAACCGTTTATCTGGGCATGCTCCTGGATATGCTCACACAACGCGCCGACAACTTCGAGGCCATACCCAAGGGCGCCTATTCGGTCAACTTGCAGCACACCGTAATCAGCTATCTGGCCGCTAGACACTTCCCGCCAAAGACGCCGATGGAGGTCGACGAGTGGCACTGGGCATACTACGAAGTCACGCCTCGCAAGAGGAACGCCCAAGTCTGCGACCTGGTGATGCCGGACATGGCCGGTGAGGCGCTCGCCGCCGAGGTGGCCACTCCCAAAACGTTCACCGCCATCCGATCCCTGCTGCAAAAAAGCGCCGGGGCGATCCTGCTGGTGGATGCGGCCATGGCCGCCGCCGGCTCGACCCAACCCGACTTCTTCGCCCTGAAGCTCCTGACCTACCTCGACGGCATCATGGCCACGAAGAAACGCGGCAAGATTCAAACCCCGGTGGCGATTGTTCTTTCCAAGGCCGACTACTGCCCCGAATGCTTCGACAACCCGCGTCTGTTCGCCGAGTCGAACCTCAACCGCTTATGGAACATGTGTAAGTCACGTTTCGAGAGCTTCGATTTCTTTGCCGCCAGTGTGGTTGGATCGCTCGGGTACGGCACCGATGACTCTGATAACGTGATCCCCTATCCGCTGCACATCGCTCCGCGCGGGATCCTCGAGCCGTTTGAATGGATTCTGTCGAAATTGTAGTGCCACGGCACCATCGCGGGATGCGCGTCGAAGCAGTAGATCGGCGATGGTCGAGGTGTCGGGACATGGAACCCATGATCGAATCCGCCGCCGGAAACAATTGATCGACCCTGGACCTTAGAGAACGGTTAGCTTGAAGCCATGTCCGCCATCACCTGCGACCAGGCTATCTTCACCTCTGTTCCCGGCGTGATGGGACAGGGATACCGCATCATCGCCGCGAGCCGTGGGCTCAAACCCGCAGAAAAGCAGACGATCACAAGGTTGTCCCCTTCGCACGACGCGCTGTGTCGGCTTCCCGAAGCGCCGTCCCAACTGGGTGTCAGAGGTCCAAGCTCAGGATTCGTAGCCGGCACTCCGGGCAAGGCAGGGCGCCCTTCCGTGGACGGCGCCGATGACCGAACCGATGACGTCCGGGTGGCCGCCGCGTTCTATGTTCTGCCGACCGGCCGGCTATGCGCAGCCTATTCATGTCATGCAGGCGCGGAACACACCGGGCGAGGAGGGCAGCGCGTTTACACACACAACGTGATCTTCGATGCCGACGAGTTCGCTTTGTGCGGCTACAACCCCTGCAACGTGTTTCGGGCGATGAACGCAGCGGGGCTTACCACTCCACAACTTACGCCAACGCAACCTCTGCCCGAAATACAGTTGATCGTGGAGCAGGGATCTCCACTCCAAGGCTCCGACGTTTGCATCCCCGACCGGATGCCGATCATCCTGCAGGCCCTGCTCAACGAACAGTGCATGATCGTCAATACCCTCGACGGCTGGCTGGACATGGTGGAAGCGCTGCTGATCAGCCTGCCCGGCCCGTTACGCTCGAAGATAGGCTTCAGCGCCGGACTGCGGTACTCGACGGGCCGTCCTCATCGTTTGCAACTTCTTTTCGACGATGGCAAAGCCGCTCGGTCGCACCCGGCCGGTCCATCGACCCAATATATGGATTGCACGGGCACGCAACGATCGGCGACGGGCCGACAGGTTGCTGCAACGCGGACGGAACATGGGTCGGCCTGGCTCACTTTTGTCGAGCGGCATTGGAAACAAGGCGACTTCGGCGGTTTGGCTCGTCGAACTTCCAGAAACTTCGATGACGTAAGCCCTTGCGGACGCGAACGCATCGCCGGACTCTACAATCAGATCGACGACCTTCCCAACGCCGAAACCGCCGACACCCTGGCCGCCGTAGCCGGGCATCTGGAATCTACGAACCAAGGCGCGGATAGAGAGCTTCACGCCGAATGGGTGCAAACAGCCCGAACCACGCTGACGGACCGATTCACCTGTGCCGCCTGGCGCGATGCGAAGGCCCATTGGCCCACCGTCGTGAGCCTGTGGCGACGCTCAACCCAGGGAACGGCGTTCGCTCAACCCCTGATCCGGCAACTGTTGCAACGCGCGACAACCAGCGCGCCGATGGAAGCGGCCGAGGCGGCCCTGGACGTTGCCCGCGACCTACCCGCTTCGGACGATTCCGCCGCCCACGAAGCCATGCTCGACGACGTCCTCGGCTGTCTTGCCGACTGGATCGCCTCTAAGTCGGTCTGCGCAGCCGGCCCGAAGGAAAAACTCAACCCGGCTCAGCTTGATCGCCTGCAAGCCCTTTGCGATCGCTGGCGCACCCTGAAACCCGACAGCGCCGTCCATTCACGCATCACCGAGCACCTACTTGCACTGAGACAACCCGACGAATCCGTAGCGAATGGATAGCACCGCATCGGGATTCCGCTGCACCGCTACGCCACGAATCCCCCTTCCACCGTTGCCCGACCGGCCGCTTCGAGTACAGTGATTCACTTCACCGGTGCCCGTTCTTTTCTTGGCAGGGAACCATGCACGATCTACAGATTATCGAGGCCGACTGGACCTGGACCGGCACGCGGTTCGAGCAGGGGATCCAGGTCGTCATCAGCACC
>JADFMZ010000267.1 GCA_022563615.1 Planctomycetota bacterium | reverse complement strand
CCTCCGCAAGTTGAAAGGAGTGAGTTACCTGTGAACCGATGCTCGTCTCGTTTGGTCGCAGTTTCCCTCCTTGCGGTCGCCGTGGTGGTTTGCATGACCGACCGGGCGGCGGCGTGCGCGGTTTGTTACGGTGATCCAGACTCCCCCATGGCCAAAGGGGTTGTGGCTGGCGTGCTTACGCTGGTCGGCGTCATCGGATTTGTTCTGGTTGGTATTGCCGGCACCGGACTGTTTTGGATCCAGCGGAGTCGTCGTTTGGGGCGCCTTGAGGACAATGAGCGGCACCCGGATCGATGAGCGCCACACCGGCTGATCCGTCCCCGGCCGCCTCTTCGTACCGTCGTGGGCCACACATAGTAGCGGTGCTGGTTGCCATGGCGCTGTTTCCGCTTGTGTTTGTCGGCGCCGGTGTGACCAGCAAAGAGGTCGGGCTGGCGTATCCGGATTGGCCCACGTCTAGCGGGCATCTGGTCAACCCTCCTGGCTGGTGGCAAACTGAGGCGACTCGCTGGGAGCATGGCCACCGATTGCTCGGCTGGCTGGTCGGGATGTTGGCGACGGCCCTTGCAATTCTCTCCTGGCCCCGAGGTGGGGTTGTCAGAGTGTTGAGTCTGGTTACGCTGGGAGCCATCGGCATTCAGGGTGTTCTTGGAGGCCTGCGAGTCATCGAGATATCGACGACGTTGGCGATGGTGCATGGAATTTGGGCGCATGGTTGCTTTTGCCTGGCCAGCAGTGCGGCGCTGGTCACGTCCCGTTCGTGGCATGCCAACCGAGGCCGCTACGACCTGTCGGGCGGCGAGATTTTGTTTCGACGGCTCTGCCTTGCGGGCTGCGTGGCGATCTTTCTTCAGCTTGTGCTTGGGGCGGCTCAACGACATCTGGCGTCCAATGGCGCGCTGATCGCCCATTTGCTTTGGGCGGTTGCGGTCACTCTGCTGGTCGGTTGGATTGTCATTTGGGTGATGGGCCAACATCCCGGGCGTGATATTGTGGAAACGCTCAGTTGGCTTCTGGGAGGGTTGATGGTCGTGCAACTGATGCTGGGCGGCGTGGCCTGGGTGGTGACCGTGGCCGGTGGTGTCCGGTCCTCCCTGCTGATATGGCTCATACCTTCGGCGCATGTGGCCGTGGGGGCACTGCTATTGGGAAGCTGTGTTTTATTGACGCTTTGTTCGTATCGCATGTTCCGCGCGGTTCCGCTGCCCTTGGAAACGTGTGAGCCGGCGCGTGTGACACCATGAGCAATGTTCTGAGAGTCAATTCGACGGCGCCGGTGGCGGTGCAATGGCGCGTGGCGACCTATCTGGAACTGGCCAAGCTGCGCATCCTGGCGATGGTGTTGGTGGCCACCGCGGTCGGCTTCTATCTTGGGCTGCCCGGGTGGGCCGGCATTGCGTCCGCTGTGTTATTGTTGAACACGCTGTTTGGGACGGCGTTGTCGGTGGCGGGCGCCAATGCCATAAACCAATACATGGAGGTGGAGCAGGATGGGAAGATGTTGCGGACGTGCCATCGGCCCCTGCCCTCCGGTCGGCTTGAACGTCGCGAGGCTCTGGCCTTCGGTGTTGGGTGCGGTGTCGGTGGAGTGTTTTGGCTGACGTTATTTGTCGGTCTTCTTCCCGGGCTGCTTTCGGCGGTGGCAGTGTTGAGCTATGTGTTCGCCTACACCCCGTTGAAGCGGAGCACGCCGCTGTGCGTGTTGATCGGCGCCGTGCCTGGGGCGATGCCGACGATGATCGGTTGGGCGGCTGGAGGCGGCACGATCGGGCTGGGGGCCTGGCTGTTGTTTGCGATCTTGTTTTTCTGGCAGACGGCGCATTTCGCAACGATTGCATGGCAACACCGCGAGGACTACGCGCGGGCAGGGTGTGTGTTTTGGCCGACGGTGGATCCGAGCGGGAAGCGAACGAATCGGGTTCTGATGATGCATACGCTCGGGTTGATTGTGGCGAGCCTGCTGCCGGCGGTCTACGGACAAGCCGGTGCGCTTTATGCTGTGGGCGCCGCGGTCCTCGGCGCTGCGTTTCTGGCATGTGGGGTGCTTTTTGTGATGCGCAAGACCACCGAGTCCGCGCGATTTCACCTGCACTCTTCGCTGACGTACCTTCCGGCCCTGTTCGCCTTGATGATGTTGGACAAAATGTGAAGCGGGTGAAGGTAGTCGGGCGGCGCTGCCGAACCGGCGGGGTTCCGGTCCGATTGCGATGCGATGACCATAACGAACCACCACCGTTTCTGTAAGCGAGCGGGCAACAGATTCATTGGACAGGCCGAAGCATGGCAGACGATCCAGCCGTTCAGATCGAATCCTTAACCCACCGGTATGGCCAGCGCGTCGCGGTGGATGACGTAACCTTCGGTGTGGACCGGGCCTCCCTGTTCGCCCTGCTGGGTCCCAACGGCGGCGGCAAGACCACGTTGTTCAAGGTCTTGACCACGCTGCTTCGCCCTTCAGCGGGCACGGCCCGGATCGCCGGCGCGGATGTCCTTCAAGAGAAAGATCGCGTTCGCCGGCGGATCGGGATTGTCTTTCAGGATCCCAGCCTCGACGAAAAGTTGACGGTCCTCGAAAACCTGACCAACCAGGGACATCTGTACGGCTTGTCAGGCCCGAAGTTGGCGCAGCGGTGCCGGGAATTGCTGGAGCGCTTCGGCATCGCGGATCGAACCCGTGACCGCGTGCAGCAACTATCCGGCGGGCTCAAACGGCGCGTGGAGCTGGCCAAGAGTTTGCTCCATCGCCCCGAGGTGTTGATTCTGGATGAGCCCGGTACCGGGCTTGATCCAGCCGTGCGGGCCACGTTGATGCGCCACCTGCGGGAGCTAAGCGAACAAGACGGCGTAACCTGCCTGTTGACTACGCACCTGATGGACGAAGCGGAACGGTGCGACAGCATCGGATTTCTCGATCAAGGGCGTCTGGTCGCGCTGGATACTCCGTCGGCCCTGAAGAGGACTATCGGCGGTGACGTACTGACGGTATGCACGGCGAATCCTGCCGAGATGGCCCGGCGGGTGAAGGAGCGTTTCGGTGGACAGGCTGAGGTGGTCAACGGAGCGGTTCGGATCGAGCGCGAAAAAGGCCATGAGTTCATCACTGACTTGATCGAGGCGTTTCCAGGTGAGATGGAAAGCGTAACGGTGGGCAAACCGACGCTCGAGGATGTGTTCGTCCATTTGACGGGGCATCGACTTTCGGATTCCGAACATGCAGGCGGCTAAGACGGTTGAGACCAACCTGACCGGAGCGACCGGAGTAGCCGGCGCGCCCTCGGCGGAATCGTACTGGCTGCTGCCGATGGCATCGCTCTGGAGGCGTGAGGTTGTGCGGTTTTTGCGTCAGCGCAGCCGTGTGGTCGGCGCGCTGGGGACGCCTTTGGTCTTTTGGGTCGTGATCGGCTCAGGATTCGGCAAGTCCTTTGTGCTGGGTCAACCCGGGGGGTCTGACGACTCCGGTTCCACGATGGGCTATCTGGAATATTTTTTTCCGGGCTCGATCGTGCTGATCGTGCTGTTTACGGCGATCTTTTCCACGATCTCAATCATTGAGGATCGCCGAGAGGGTTTCTTACAGGCTGTTCTGGCTGCACCGGTGCGTCGTTCCTCCATTGTGCTCGGGAAGGTGCTCGGCTCGACCACACTGGCCTTGGGGCAGGCTTTGTTGTTCTTGCTGCTGGCGCCGCTTGCGGGCATTGGGCTTACTCTCGGCACCTTGCTGGGAGTGGCCGGCGTGCTGGTGCTGGTTGCGATCGGACTCAGCGGATTGGGGTTCCTGATCGCCTGGCCGATGGATTCGACGCAGGGGTTTCACGCGGTGATGAATCTTCTGCTGATGCCGATGTGGCTTCTCTCCGGGGCGGCGTTTCCAGCCAGCGGGGCGTCAAGTTGGGTCGGCGTAGCCATGGCGTTGAATCCGGTTACCTATCACGTTGCGGCTGTGCGGCACGTGCTGTATTGGGGATCGGACCGGTTTACGGGCAACCTGCCGCCGTTTTGGCTGGCCCTGTTGATTACTGTGGTGTTTGCCGGCTTGACGATCGCGCTTTCGGCAAGAGCGATGATTCGAAGCAAGCGGTAGGTGAGTGCAGGCGATTCATGACCGATCAAGCCAACACGGCTGCCGGTGGCTCAGAGCAATGGACCGCGCCGGCTCAGGCGTCGTCGCGCCGGGTTCCGCGCGCATTCTGGATCGGGCTGATCGTGATTTCGGGCGCCTCAGCGATCGGCTGGTTTTGGACTCAATCGAGGGGCGAGGTGGAGGTTGGTCGAGCGCTTCCCGTCGTGGCGCAGATCCCGGATTTTTCGCTGATCGAGCGCGACGGTCGAACGGTAACGCGGGCTGACCTTCTGGGCCGGGTTTGGGTGGCGGATTTCATTTTCACGGCCTGCACGGGCCCGTGCCCGATGTTGACGCTTCGAATGAGGAGCCTTCAATCCAGCCTGGGCGATGCTGAACGCGACGTGAGGCTGGTTTCGTTTTCGCTCGATCCCGAGACGGATACGCCGGCGGTCCTGGGCCGCTATGCGAAACGATATCAAGCTGATCCGCGACGCTGGTGGTTTCTCACCAGTGACAGCCGGGAGCGGATGCACGAGTTCGTTAAAAAGGGCTTCCTCCAGGCGGTATCTCCAGCCACCATGGGGCAACCTTTGATCCACAGCACGCGATTCGTGCTGGTGGGCCGAAAAGGATACATCCGCGCCTGGTACGACGGGCTCGACCCGAAATCCAAGCCGCTCATCCTTCGTGACCTCCAGTCCCTGCTGAGCGAACCGGCAGGCTGATGATCGAGCTGAACGATCTTCCCGCCATCAATGCCACGCTCAACGTCATCGCTCTGGTTCTGCTGATCGCCGGCTTCGTCAACATCAAGAACCGACGCATCACGGCGCATAAGCGTTTCATGGTGGCGGCCTTTTGCGTGTCGATGGTATTTCTGGGCACTTACATCACGTATCGGATC
>JADFMZ010000266.1 GCA_022563615.1 Planctomycetota bacterium | reverse complement strand
CCTGCTTGACCATAGACGTAGGTCAGGGCATCGTTACGGGGTTGTTACAGACTCGGATGCCAGAACATGATCGGGAAAAAGAACAACCCCAAGGCCGTCGTGCTGCTGTCGGGCGGGCTCGACTCCGCAACCACAGCAGCTATTGCCATGGAGCAGGGCTTTGGCGTGCATGGGCTGACCATTGATTATGGTCAACGTCACGCGATCGAGACCGATGCTGCTCGGCGCCTGGGCAAGGCGTTGAATCTGGTCGCCCACATCTTCCAAAGCGTCGATCTTCGGGCGTTCGGTGCGTCGGCCCTGACCGATTCGATCCCCGTGCCCAAATCAACCCGAGGGGATGCGATCCAGGCCGGGATTCCCGTCACCTATGTCCCGGCCCGAAACACGATCTTCCTTTCCCTGGCCTTGGGCTATGCAGAGGCCATCGGCGCCACCGACATCTTCATCGGGGTCAACGCCGTTGATTATTCAGGGTACCCCGACTGCCGACCGGCCTTTATCGAGGCCTTTGAACGACTGGCCAATCTGGCCACCAGGGACGGCGTCGAGGGAGATGGAGAAAGCCTCCGGATCCATGCCCCACTCATTCACCGGACCAAGGCCCAGATCATTCGCGAGGGTGTTCGGCTCGGCGTGGACTTCAGCCTGACCCATAGCTGCTATGACCCGACGCCGGAGGGTCTGGCCTGTGGCCTGTGCGATAGCTGTTGGCTGCGAAAGAGAGGATTCGCGGAAGCGAGTGTCGTGGATCCCATACCGTATTCGCCGGAGACGTCAGGTTGATTCGGCTACCGACCTCGACCATTTTTTGTGATGTGCTGGAGTTGCACTGGAGCGAGAATTCAGAGCCCGGCCTCCACACTTGCCGGTGCTCGGCCATCCTTTGACGCGGGCGTTCGGGGGGAGCATTGCCCACCAGCGCAACAATCCCTCAGTTCAGCTCCATGAGGAATCGAGCAACTACCCGCTGCTGCTGCCGCTTCACCAGAACATGGGCTTTCCCATAAGATTGGATGAAATCAAGTAAAGCTTTGTCTTGTGCGGAACCGAGCAAGGCTGGGGTTGCCGCTTCGCCCTGTCCTGGGATGGGGGCACCGTAACCCGTCCGCGGTGGGAGCCGTTCCACGAAACTCCCGAATAACCAAAATGGCCAAGTGGACCTAGTCAACCGATGCAACATTGGTCCGCCGACGGTGTACAATTCCAAGGCGGAAAGAACATCGCGGATTCCCGGATAAAATGCTTGCGTTATCGGTCTGCTTTTGTTAAGATCCCGCTTGCATCGGTGTCCCTCTTCCGCGGGGGGGACGGACGGGGTCGGATCTTCCGGGCCAACCGTTCGATCGAGTATTCTGCGGTAGACCCGAAAGCATCGGCGGGGATGGAATGGGTGCGAACTAGGTGTTAGTTGGATCGGCGTAAGGAAATTATTCCGGTCGACACGGGGTTGAGGACTTCTCAAACGGAAAGGAACAGACGATGCGAAAAGCCATGGTGGTAACAGTAGCTTGGATGGTAGGCGTGGGTTTGGCGCTTGTGTCCACGGCTAGCGCAGGCGAGCGGACTAAATCTGCGAGTAAGGATCGAACGGTAAGTTTTCGGCTTGCCAGTACGAACTCGCAGGACGGGTACCAGCGCATGAGCGTGCGAGGCGGCGAAGATTTCTACGTTTCGTCGCAAACGCTCTTTACGCAGGAGCAGGTCGTCTCGATCAAGACGGTTGACGCGCGCGACGGACAGGCGCTGGAGTTGACGCTGACGCCCGAAGCTGCAAATAAGCTGAGAAATGCGTCGGCGGATCGTCTGGCGATTATCAGCCAGGGTCGCCTGATGGCAGCCCCGCGCGTGGACACGATCAATTCGGACGGCGTGGCGCGTGTCACGGACCTTTCTCCAGAACAGGTAACGCGGCTGTCGCGGATGATACGGAATCGGGAAGCGGTGCAAGCGGGATCGATCCTGCAGGTCGTGCCCCGTGAGGCCAGCGGTACGGCTGGCAGTTTGTTCACCGTCGACGTTTTCATCCGCAGCGCAATTAGCCTGCGCACCTATCAGGTGGCGCTCGATGTCACCGGCGGAAACAGCGGATCGCTGACCCGCGAGGAAGCGTGGATAGACGTTGATCGAGCGGACTACATCTTCGGTAGCGCCCAGGCCATCAAGGCGGTCGATGAGGTCGGTGGCCGAATGGGCGCTGTCCTCATGGACGGTGCGATTCAAGCGGCCGGTTCAGTCTACATCGGCACGTTCGCGTTCCGGGCGTCGGACGACGCAGACGGAACGTTCTCGATTAATGCACGCTCGAACGGTGACACGTTTATCAGCGACGTGGATCATGCAACCCAGCCCTTGAATATGCAGGCTGCCACGATCACGGTAAGCCGTTAGGATTTTGGGCCAAGAGACGTGCCTCGTTCTTCAGTCCTAGTGGGGAGTGGAGTAGGGGTGTGGCTGATAGAGGGTGCTGGTTTCGAGGCTCCCTACGGCTCTGGGCTGAATAGTAAGGCCGATGGTTGACTAGGTGGCTGGAACCGGTCGCCGTTGCAATTTCGCGCGTTTTTACCTGATTACAACAATCGCGGGCCGCCTCAGCCGGGGCGGCCCGATTTTTTTCGGGCGTGCCACAACGTCACCGCGCTTTGCAAGTTCATCAAGTCTCATAACGCGTCAGTGGCTAAGGCGGTTTGGACGGCCTAGGATGCTGTAGGGGTCTTTCGAAAACCATCGCCCCAGGGCGAGCACACGGCACCGACTGCCGCCGCGCGTGCCTAGGGGACATTTCGAGCTGGCGACGCCGGACCCTGCTTGTGGAGGAAGGGGATGTGGGATCGTTTCCGGCTGTGGGGGTCGGCATTGGCGACGACTATTGTCTGCGGCGCTCTTGCGCCGCCGACAGCCGCTGACGTTCACCTCGAACTGCGTCCTGCCCAACCGCAGGTCGACCTCGGCGACACCGTTCGAATCGGTCTTTACGCCGTGTCGGATCAGGAAATCGATCAAGCGGTCGGCGGGATTGACGCCATCGTGTCCTGGGATCCGCGCGTATTGTCCCTTGCGGGGAACGAAGACGACGGGCCTTACTCCTGGATGTTCTCCTGGTTCCCCAATGACATCGAATTGGATCGTTTGAACGATACCTGGTCCGACGGGGATGCCTGGTACCAGTCCCTTCGGCGCGGCGCTCCGAATCCACCGGCGATGGCTACAGCCGACGGGTTGCTGGTTACAACCCTGGTGTTCACGGCGGTCGGGCCGGCTACCGTGACCCGAATCTCGCTCATTCCTGAGGCCAAGCTCTTCACGAGCACGCGCGTGCTGGACGGTCTTGTCACGGGCAGGATTATCACCGGGCAACTGGTGCCCGGTCAATTCTCGATTCTGCTTTGCGGTCTAGCGGCTGACCTTGATGACGACTGCGATGTGGACTCGACGGATTTCGAGGGTTTCAGCGCATGCCTGGACGGCCCGGACGGCCCTCCGCTCGAACCCGCCTGTCAACCGGCAGACCTCGACAACGACGGGGATACGGATCTGCGCGACTACCAAATACTCCAAGTGTCGTTCACTGGCAGGTGAGGCCAGCATCGCCCGGCGCACATCTGTTCTACAAGTCTTGCTTTCAGGTCTCATCGGGAGGGCGAAGCCCCGCTGAGCCGATCCCGCCGGCCTGGCCCCCCGCTATGGATTGCCGGGAGTCCCATGGCCCTCTGACCGATAAGGAAGTGGCATGGTGTCACGAATGGGCCATTGGCGGCCTGTACGTGCAACGGTTAGGGTATGCCCGCTGGACGCGGCGACGATTCCGATTGGGGTATTGTAGCTGCAAGCGGGCTTCGCTGCCCTGGCGCGGCGTTGATGGCAAGAGTGTTCCAAGCTAATGAGGTATGAAGATGAGTCTGAAGCAATTTGTTGAGACCGGGGGCCTGATGCGACGGTTGGGTATTGTGGCGTCGTTGGCCCTCTGCGTCATGATCGGTTGCGGTGATCTGGGACAGGGTTGCCGGGGTGGCGGAACGGCGAGTGACCCGGACGGCGACGGCGTCGTCGATGTCGATGACAACTGCCCGAACGATGCCAACGCCGATCAGGCGGACGGCGACGAAGACGGCGTCGGTGACGTCTGCGACAACTGCCCCGACGACGCGAATGCCGACCAGGCTGACGCCGACGAAAACGGAGTCGGTGACGTCTGCGACGAAGTTCCCCCGGGACAGGGAGACGCGGACAGCGACGGCGTTCTGGATGCCGACGACAATTGCCGCGACTTCCCGAACGCGGACCAGACTGATGCTGACAGCGATGGTCATGGTGATGTATGCGACAACTGCCCCAACGTGGACAATGAGGATCAGGCAGACGCCGACACGGACGGGGTCGGCGATGCCTGCGAAGGCGACCGCGACAGCGACGGCGTACCGGACGATTCGGACAATTGCCTGATCGTCGCCAACGACGACCAGGCTGATCGGGACGAGGACGGCGTGGGGGACGTGTGTGACAACAGCCCGGATGACGCGAATGCCAACCAAAGCGACGGTGACGGAGACGGTGTCGGCGACGCGAGCGATAACTGTGCCGACGAGGTCAACACCAATCAGACGGACAGTGACGGAGACGGCGTCGGCAATGCGTGCGATAACTGCATCAACAACCAGAACGCCGACCAGGCGGATGAGGACAACGACGGCGTGGGCGACGTCTGCGAGGGCGACCAGGACGGCGACGGCGTGGATGACAATGACGACAACTGCATCGGCGAGGCCAACGCCGACCAAGCTAATGCCGACGGCGACGACTTCGGCGACGCGTGCGACAATTGCCCGGAAATCGCCAACAACGATCAGGCGGATTCGGAGGGCGACGGAGCCGGCGACGGCGTCGGGGACGCCTGTGACAACTGTGAGGACAAAGCCAACGAAGACCAGGTGGATGCCGATGGCGATGAAGTTGGCGACGTGTGCGATAATTGCCCCAACGGCGCCAACCCCGGACAG
>JADFMZ010000265.1 GCA_022563615.1 Planctomycetota bacterium | reverse complement strand
TGGCCATCACGCACTCTCTCGGAACGATGGCGTCGTAGCCGCGATAGAACGCATCGTGTACGGTCGATCGAACGCAAATGTTCGTGACGACTCCCACCACGACGACGTGACGGATGCCCAGCTCGCGGAGTCGGAGATCGAGGTCGGTCTCAAAGAACCCCGAGTAACGCCGCTTGGCAACGCGATACTCATCAGGGTGTGGCTCGAGCGCAGGAACGATCTGCGATCCCCACGAACCAGCGAGACGAACGGCAAATGCGAGGATGGCCTTGCTTGATGGACGGTCATCCTTTGCGCGATACGCCGCAGTGATTGCCTCACGTATTATCTTCAAGATGCCATTGCTATCCAAGGGATTCACTTTACTGCTTTCCATTTCGTTCATCTCGCTACCGTGGCCGCACCACCTACGCTCCCAAGCTCGACGCGGTGGCCCTTTTTCAGATCGATTTGAAGAAGCTCGGCCACCGATCGGCTGAGAAGTGAGACGACCGCACCGGAGTCGATCTGGAGCGAGAGCGCGTGGAGCTTGCCGGTCGATCCTTTAAGCTGGATATGGGCAAACGGAACCCAGACTTCCCCGAAGTATTTCGTTGGAAGCCGACGCCATTTATGAATGCTCATAGATCACGTCCACGGATGGATCGACGTGTTCGAGGATAAACGGGCGATCGGGGGCCGCCTCCGAAGCCTTCCGGTCCGCCTCGGGGGCTGTGTCGCCAACCCCGACGATCTTTCCATCCGCGACGGCTACCCATTTGCCGGCGTACTCTCGAAGAAGCTCAGCGCTGTGTTCCGTCAACCAGGCCATGTCCGTTTCGTTCATCACACTCGATTATACATAAGATTCACACGGCGGGCAAGGCAATCCCAAGACCCGATGGTTTCTCTACACGCGCGACGAGGGCAAGCATTAATGCCATTGCGCTGAGCGCTTGTCGAGTAGCGGTAGGGTCCGCCGTGCGGACCACCAATCGAGATCATCCGAAAATGGTCCGCGTGGCGGACCCTACAAGACTGGCCGCGCGGCCCGGCTATTCTTCCTCGTCGACCTGCCACACCTCGGAAGCTTTTTCCTTCTCGTGCGTGTTCTGTCGCCGGGTGGAAAAACGCGGGAAGAAGTTGAGTTTCGTCAGCCTTTCGAGTTCATCGACCGATTCGATGAAATCCATAGTCAACTCGGCGCTGCGGGGCGTGTTCTGGGGGAACTTCAAGCCGAGAATGTCGATGGAGCGATCCTGCCGCCCGTGCGTATCCACCAGGATCAGAAAGAAATGACTCGGAATGGGAACAGTGACGCCTTTGTCCTTGAGCTTTTTCACGGGCGTGGGGGCATCGCCGAAGATTGGCCCCGTGAGCACCCAGATGTGTCCCCAGGCTGATGCATACTCGTCCACGATGGTGTGCTCGAGGCGCGCCCACAAACCCTGATTGAGATTGGCCTTCTGCGGGCAGATGTTGGACATAAAGAACGTCTCCATCTGCGCCAGCTTTCCATATTGCGTGTTGATGGCAAAGTTGGGGACCATGTGTCCGCGGTCGAAGCCGCCCCCGAACGTGGCCGTGCCGATCCGTGCGCTTTCGGGAAGACGAAGGTCGTCGTGAAAGAACGGCGGGCGATCGTAGTGCGTATCCCGCTTGGCGCCGCTGACGCGATACGCCGCCCACACCGGTTGCTTTCGAGCCTCCGAAAAACCGACCATATAGCCGTGGCTGATGAGCACCGTCACCGGCCGATCCGCATCAAGGTTGTGCGGCCTTCCGTGAAACGCGAATAACGTACTGAGATACTCCAGGTCTTTGCAGGCGGGGGCCACGGTGCTGTGATCGTCAGCAGGGTCCGCCGCGAACGTTGAGCCGGCCCCAAACACCATAACAACGGTTGTGATCGAAATGATGTGGTTCATGATTCTCCTTTTCTCCATGTTAGAGCGTTCTCGATAGTTGTTGTTCACTATTTCGGGTAGCGGTAGGGTCCGCCGTGCGGACCACCTCCCGGGACCATTACAAAATGGTCCGCGTGGCGGACCCTACAGGACTTACGGACGGACGGATCAAAATACCGGCCGCCCTAGCTTCAAGCGGTGTTTTCAAGATCGACGCCAGGAAAATAGCAAAGGCAGAACTTGAACCAACCCACGCCCGCAACTCAACGCCTTACATACCCTCCATCGCTCGCGCAGCCGGTCATCAGGTCGACCTTGCGGCAAATCGTTTGATCAACGCCTTATGTTTGAGCACCTCGAACCGCCCGAGCTCCGACAGATTGCGATGCTCCGCGAAGTCGTAATCGAGCTTGGCCGTGCTGAACTGAGGGTTGAACGAGAACTTCCCTCTGCGGAAAAGATTCTGCAGGAATCCGGGCTGGTTGTAGTCTTCCTTAGACGCAACTCGATCGAAATGTTTCGATGACTTGAGCTTGATATACAAGACGTCCGGCAGCTTCGGATCACGATTCGGAATGATGTGTACTGCTTCGTCGGCCCGGTCCAGCGTGGCGATCATGCCCTGCTTGAGGGACATCGGGATATGATGTCGCTTGAGCAGCGTTCGCAGTCCTGAATAACCCTGATTCGAACGGGTTTTCGTTTTTGGTTTTTCCGGGTCATGCTCGGCATCGACCACAATGATATATCGACACCCGCGATGGATCAGTGATTCGACCCCGAGGTTGTTGTAGAAACCGCCGTCGGCCAAATCCAGATGCGCCGCGTCGGGCATGCCGGGACGGGGCACTCTGAGTCTCAGGGTGTAGTTCTTTACCTCTCGACTCAGCCCCAGGCCAAGGACTTCCGACCCCAAACCTGGAATGTGCAGCGACACTGCGGCGCCGGATACCGCGATCGCGTCGCGGATGCGAATCGGATAGTCGGGCGCCCTTAGGCTTGGCGTGTCCAAATAACCGAGCGAGCGACTGCCGCAGTAGAGCCGCGTCATCTCAAAGCACTCCTGGGTAACCTCGAACCGCTTGGGCCGCCTGAAGTAGACCGTTCCGTTGATGATCAAGAACGGGCGATCCTTGTCGCGCACGAGCGCGCCGTCCGACAAGGGTTTGTACCGCGAAAGGTCGCCGTGCTCTCGAAGAAAGGTTTTGGCCAGCAGCCGCCCGTAAATGTTGCTGGCGTAGTTTACGTTCTTTCGCGCCAGGGCGGCTTCCTGCAAGACGCGGCCCGGATGGGGTAGTAGTGACTCGAACCCCTCCTCGATGAAGTTGGGACGGTTTGACGTCCATGTCCTTCGGAAGAACCATTCCATGGACTTGGTCATTGAAAAGGCCGTTCCCATCCATGAACCGCCGGATACGACAGAAAGGTAGTCGATCCTCGGAATGACGCCGATCTCGTAGAGCCCGCTCAAAACGCCGTAGTTATAGATCGCCGAGCGATATCCGCCGCCGGACAAAGCCAAGCCAAGTGTGTGCTTCCGCTTGCCCTTGGCCTTGATGATGTCTCGTTCCGGCCAGCTCTGTGCGACCGCAACCCCAAGCGTTCCGAAATTCTTGTTGTAAGCGTTTCGATAAGCCATCAACAACATCTCCGTTCAACACCGACGAAAACACGGGCCTTTAGACTTGCAAACCCCTGGCAAGTAAACGGGCTTCTTGGGACGCACTCTTAATCTTCCGATTTCTGTTCGTTCTGCTCGACCAACCCCCTCAGAAACTCCTTGCGAACCCCCTGCTGAGCCGCGATGCGAACAGCCGCTTTACCCGTGGCGAACAAGTGGATTCTGCCCGGCTTCCGTCGGCAACGGCGCGAACGTTTTCCACATCCACAGTCGCGACCAGATGCGGCGGCGTCACTGGGCACAGCGTTCACAATGGCCAAAACAGAGGGCGTATGGACGACGTAAGGTCGCTTACTACCATCGTCCCGCTTGCTCAGGCCCAACGGCGCGATCAGAAACTCCTTGCGACGAAAGCCCACGTGCACGGACTGTAGAAAAGGCGGCACGGATGGGCCGTAGAACTCGAATTCGAGCCCGATCGACTCGCTCGTACCGAACCACAGCGGTGGCGCCTCGCCCGGTCCGAACAGATTCTTGTTGGCGTCGTCGAACGTCGGCGGCGCGCTCAACTCGATCTCGGTCAGCTCTTCCCATGTTTGGGCCGCAGAGTCGAACTCCTCTTTCGTTGGATTGCCCACATCAAGCCCCAGCGATGCGATGGCCAGCGCCGGCGCGCCGGCTGCAAACAGCGCGCCCGAGTAAAGCCAACCGCCAGAGGAGGGCCCGCCCCCGCGACGGAAGCTCGTCACCACCGGAATCGTCTGGGCCTCCTCAAAGCTCGGCGCATGGACCCCGTCAAACCGACTGAACAGGGACAACTCCACCACCGGCGGCAGCGTATCGGCATCAAACCCGCTGTTCATCCGCGTAACGAGGAACAGATGATTCGCGCCGATGTGAACGCGGCAACCCAAACCTAGAATAGTCGTATACAGAAGAACCCCGACACATGAGATTGAGTAGTAGCGAAGAACCGGCATCATCGAGATCCGAACATTGAGGGGAAGCTATTTCGCGCTACATCGGACGCCGAACGGGGCATCCAGTGGCTGTCACTTCCCACGTTCTGGGTCCCATTTTCTTAATCTTGACCGTCGTGCATCCGAATCGGAGCCAGTTGCACGCGGCCGTCTCCGCACTCTTCTTGGTTGTAAATTTCTTGATTTTTCGCGCCATTCCTATAACTCCTAGCACTCGTCGAAGTCGCCGCTACGGAATCTCGAGTTCGCGAATCCCGATCGCCAACTCGTCCGCCGACACGCTACTGAGCCATTGGTTGAAGTCTATCCCGTAACCGCGGTCCATTACCCAATTATCAAGCAGCCACATGTTGATAATGCCCTCTTCACTGGTATCCAAACCTTGCGCTGCTCCTGCGGCAGCGTCCGCACCAGCTCCTCGTGCAGCTCGAAGCTGCGCCGGCGCAGCTCGAACAGCGGCCGCAGCGAGAATCGCCAGGGCTTGGGGTGCAGCTGGCGGAAGGGTTGACGGCCGCCCAC
>JADFMZ010000264.1 GCA_022563615.1 Planctomycetota bacterium | reverse complement strand
CTGAAGCCTGCGATTCGGTTTTGTTAGAAGCTCTTATTCCCTTCACCGGCTGGACCGCGCCGGTCCGCCGAAACGATCCAAAACGATATGCGGCCAATGCAAGCCCAGCGCCACAACAAGCCATTCGAAAGGCTGTACCTCGTGATAGGTCTTTCCCCAAGTCGTTTCCGTCCAGAACATCGTGGACGGACCCCCGCGCCGGAGCACAATCGCCCATCGTGATGAGTCGGCGCTCGGCAACAGGCGAATCCAATCCAGCCACGCCAGGATCAGGCACAATGCCAGGAGCGCCGCGGCGCCCAGGACCACCGGCGATATCCTTACGATGGATCGAGCTGACCCGCTCCCGGCGATCACGGGGGGCGCGGGACGAGCCACGACGAACACGATCGCCAATCCGAAACCGGCGCCGATCGAGTTGAGGATGACGTCGTTGAAATCGAAGTGAATGCCTCGATCGCCATACAGAAAGAAGTACTGGTAGGCCTCGTCGAGTATTCCACCCAGGGTGGCCAGAATGGCTGTATCTCCGTAGCGGCGTGTGATCGGGTAGAGCAGCAGGGCGAAGATCGCATATTGCGGGAAGTGCACGATCTCGATGTTCATCACCAGCAGGGTTTGGAAGGAAAAGATCGCCAGCAGCACAAAGACGCCCAGGTAGGCTGCGGCTAGAAAACGTTGCGGATGCTTTCGAATGCGCACAGCCATCCACAGGCAAAGCGCGATCAGGATCGGCGCTCCGACGGATGTAACCAGATGGTTCCAACTCCGATGGGAGAGGCGCCCCTGCGCCCAAAAGGCCGGCTGTTGCATCCAGTCGTGGGAGACCATAGCCACCATGAGGTAGATGCAGGCCGGAACGCCCGTCAAGACGCCCCACGAGGAATACCGCGCCACGAATCCGTTTCGCATCAATGATATCCGAGTCTTGCGCCTCTCGATGGCCTGCGTTAATGGCTTTCAAATGCCTTGACGAACAACATGTTCCACACCTCGGACGTATCCGTTTACCGCGCAAGCGCTGGTTTGTCAGGCCGGAAAGATGAGCCCGCGCGCCGCCGGCGTGCATTTCTGGCGGCCTTGAGCCATACTCCAGCCGCGTTTTTCGCCCGGGAACGCGGATTCTGGTATGTAGAGTTCGTGGGATGGGCTTTATCGCCTTAACCAAGAGTGCAAACGCAAGAAGTGGGCCAACGGGACCCGCAGCTACAACAGCTTGGTGGTCGCCTGGGAGGAAATCGAGCGGCTGGCCCGCCAACAAGAGACCGTCCCCGCCACGACTGTGCAGGCAGAGTAGCTTAATTTGGAGGGCATCGCCTATGGCTATCTTTGAGTTGAAAGCCGAACAGATTATTAAACTCCCGGGAACCAGCTTCGGTGCCGAGGGCATCAAGGAGCGAGCGGACCTGCAGCGCCTCCTCCGCACGCACATCGACGTGGTCTCGCCCGAGACGTTGGTCATCGCGGAAGAGTTCGGATACTGGGAGGTCAGCAAACGGCGGATTGATTTGCTCGGGCTCGACAAACAGGCAAATTTAGTCGTGATCGAGTTGAAGCGGACCGAGGATGGCGGACACATGGAGTTACAGGCGATCCGCTACGCCGCCATGGTTTCGACGATGACGTTCGATCAGGCCGTCGCAGCCCGCACCCGGTTCCAGAGCCAGCACAACATCGAAGGCGATCCGAAGCAGGCAATCCTGAGCTTCCTGGAGTGGGACGAGCCGGATGAAGACAACTTCGCCCAGGCCGTGCGAATCGTGCTCGTGTCCGCAGATTTCTCGAAGGAACTGACGACAGCCGTGATGTGGCTCAACATGCACGACTTGGACATCCGCTGCGTGCGACTGAAACCCTACGCACTCGATGGACGCGTGCTCATGGACGTCCAGCAGGTCATTCCATTGCCCGAAGCGGCCGAATATCAGGTCCAGGTCAAGGAAAAGAGTCAGAAGGAGCGCAAATCACGCGAGGGCGGCGCCGACTTCACCAAGCACGATATCTCGATTCGAGGCAAGGTCCACGTGAACCAGTGGAAGCGGCGCGCAATCCTGCTCGTTGTCAGGACACTGGTTGACGACGGAGTCGCCCCAGACCTGATCGCGGAGTTAATCTACTGGCGATCCCATCACCTCTGGTGGACGGTTGAAGGCAATGTCGACTCCGAGCAGTTTGCCAGTCACGCGGATAGAGACGCGCAGTCCGCCGGCAAGGGCTTCAATGTCCTCAAGTGGTTTTGCGGCGACGACGACGAACTCATCCACGCCAACGGACGTACGTACGCCCTTTCCAGCCAGTGGGGAAAACGCTGGAGCGAGGCGATGACGCTGCTTGCCGAGAAGTTTCCCGATTACGATATTTCCTTCACCCCAACGAAAGCGAACGACTGACATGGGCCAATCAAACCGTGACAAGATTGGCGGTGCGTTGGAGATTCTCCGCGACGGGCTATAACCACTGGGCGGAACCGGAGAGCACCTTGGAGTCCCCGCGTGTATCCAAGCGAGCCGATGCGTCCAGCCGCGCCCAAGAACATGACCGATCATCGACCCATTCCGAAGCGGATTGAATGCGCGATTCTTCTTGCGATCCTGTTGCTGTTTGCAGGTCTGTCCACCGTCGGCATCACCTGGGGCTTGCCGAGTCGCAAGATTGACACGTACCTGTTCGGCGACGGCAAGCCGTGGTCGGGAGAAAAGATCTATCGGCTGGCCGGCGCGGAAGGGAAGTTCTCGCCGAGGCGCGGCGCCGATGTCGATTTCGATCCGGTCGAACCGCAAACCGACGAACCGATCCTGCTGACCGACACCGAGGAGGACGTCGCCAGAATCTATCTGCGCTATCGGCTGTACACCCATCAGCCCGACGAAATGATCGCGATGATGGCGCTTTCGGGCATGAGTCCAGCCGAGTTCAACTTCGATCCACGGTTGTATCAATACGGCGGGTTGTTCATCTATCCGGTGGGTGCGTTGATTCGACTGTGCGCGCTGGTCGGGTGGATCGACGTGCGGACTGACGTGGTCTACTACCTCGATCACCCGGACGAGTTCGGTAAGTTTTACGTTGTCGCGCGGGCTTACTCCGCAGCTTGGGGGCTGGTCGGCGTGCTGGTCGTCTTTGCGATCGGCAGGAGGCTCGGCGGCTCGCGCGTCGGCCTGCTGGCGGGGCTGCTGTTTACGCTCATGCCGGTGGTGGTGTGCATGGCCCATGAGGGCAAGCCGCATCTGCCCGGCGCCGTCCTGATGCTGCTGGCTGTTTTATTCGCCATGCGACATCTGGAGCGATCCACGACCCAACGGGCAGGCCTCAACCCTGGCGAAACCCCAACCCGAGATCGGTGGATCATGTGTGTGTGCTGCGGCGCGGCGTTCGGGACGGTTCTCAGCACCTGGCCGATTTTCGTCTTGATTCCTTTTGTCGCCTGGCGAGGTTCGCGCCGAGCCGCAAGTCAACCCTTTCACGAAAGCCTGCCCCGAGCCGCAGGCTTCAGCCTGCGCGACGCCCGGGCGACGAGGGTGCATCCCCAACCCCATGCGCGATCAAGCACTTCTGATGGGAACCCCCCCTCAAATACCGTACACGTCCGCGCACCGGGCCTCGATGTGGGCCATGTACGGGTCGATGGACAGGGGCTTCCCCGTGACGCGCTCGACCAACTCGCCGGCCCGGAACCGCCGACCGTGGCAGTGGATGTTTTTTCGCAGCCAACCGAGCAGGGGGGCGTGGTCGTTCGCGCGGATTCTTGCATCAAGGTCGGGAATGTCTCGATGCGCCTGCTCGAAGAACTGCGCGGCTACTGGCGCGAGTGCCGGCCCAAGGGGCCCTACCTCTTCCCTGGCCGCGGGAACAGAGGCCGAGTCGACCGCAGGACCGTGTCCAACGCCATGAAGAAGGCCGCAGCGAAGGCGGGGATCCCCTGTCACGTAACCCCACACACGCTACGCCACTCGTTCGCGACGCACATGCTCGAGGCCGGCGTCGAAATAATTCCATGCCATACCCGTAAAGGTTCCGGAAATCGTTTTCAATTGAATTTTCGTAATCACCGCAAGTCCGTGATCGTTGACGGGCGGATCGCGTGGATTGGCGGGCACAATGTCGGCGATGAATACCTGGGAAAAGATCCGGCGTTCGGACACTGGCGGGATACCCACGTCCGTGTGGAAGGACCGGCCGTTATCGGGGCGCAGCTCGCGTTCGTCGAGGACTGGCGATGGGCGACCGAGGAGTTGCCGGGTGACCTGAGCTGGGTTCCCCACGCCGCAATTGATGGCGATTCGAAGGTATTGGTCATTGCCAGCGGCCCTGCCGATGAAATGGAAACGGCGTCACTCATGTACACACAAGCGATTCATTCCGCGACCCGCAGGCTCTGGATCGCCAGTCCGTATTTTGTGCCCGACGATGCGATCGTGCAGGCACTGCAGCTTGCCGGATTGCGTGGTGTGGATGTTCGAATATTGATTCCGGAAAAATCAGACAGCTGGTTGGTCACGATGTCCGCCTATTCCTATTTTGACGAGGTCAGTGCGGCTGGCGTCAGTTTCTATCGCTACGACGATGGCTTTCTTCACGAAAAAGTCATGTTGATTGACGACAATATCGCGACTATCGGCACGGCAAATTTCGACAATCGTTCTTTCAGGTTGAATTTTGAGATCACGGCCGTTGTCGTCGATGGGGAATTCGCGAAGAAAGTAGAGCAGATGTTCGAGAACGATTTCTCATCGTCACGGCTCATGGAGCGAGATGAGTACGACAATAAGCCTTTCTGGTTCAAGCTTGCCGTCCGCACGGCAAGACTTGCGGCGCCGGTGTTGTGAGCTCAGTTCTTGCATAAAGCCCGGAAGAAGTTCCTTAGGCTTACCGCAGCTTCAAATTGGTCTGGCTGGCCGTCAGCTTAATGCGCCGCGACGTTAGTGAGATGGGCGCGGATTTAGCCTTTGGTCTCTTCGCGGGTCGACCGATGAAAAAGCCTTGTGCAAGGTCCACACCCAGTTCGCCAAGTATCGAAAATA
>JADFMZ010000020.1 GCA_022563615.1 Planctomycetota bacterium | reverse complement strand
CGCGCATGGCCAATACGCCACCCCCCGCTAAACACGTACCCGCTCACTCCGGCCTGGCTGCCGAGAGTGTGCCCAGAGGAAGAAGGAAACGATAGGATGTGTCACCCATGTCCCCGAACGGGTGTAACCCTTGTCTCCGGTCCAAACACTTGGTAAGGGGGGAGGAAAGGATGCCAACCTTTCTGGAAACGGCAGTAGTTCCAACACACAGGGCGCCGGCTTTAATACTCCCGGCGTTGACGGGCGGCGGGAATGTTAAGCTGTTGGCGGTATTTGGCGACCGTGCGTCGGGAGATTGCGGTTCCCTCTTTCTTGAGCACCTCGGCGATCCGATCATCGTTGAGGGGGGATTTTCGATCCTCAGCCTCGATCAATTCGCGGACTCGGGTTTTGACGCGATCCCATCCCACGCTTTGTCCGTCGTCAGTTTCCATGCCGCCGGTGAAGAAGTAACGCAGCGGATAAATGCCGCGTGGGGTCTGCATGTACTTGTCGGCGACGGTGCGGCTGATGGTGGATGGATCGCACCCGAGTTGATCTGCCAGGTCGCTCATCAGGCAGACCTTTAGCCCCTCGGGGCCGACATCGAAGAAATCGTGTTGTATTTCGGCAACGGCCAGGGCGACTTCAAGCAGGCGGCTTTGCCGAAAGTGGACCGCGTCGATCAAGGCGGTCGCTTCCTCGAGATGCTTGCGGGCGAAAGCCCTTTCCTCCTTGCCGTTGCTTCTGGACTTGGCGAGCGCCGCCACCTCCGGTCGAATCCGCAGCTTCGGCAGGTTGCCTCGAGCCAAACGCACGTCGATCCCCCCACCGCTGTCGCCGTACTCGACGATGACATCCGGCCGAATGTGCGGCACACTTCGGTCGCCAACCAGGTAGCCCGGATGCAGGCAAATCGTTGATCTAAAGGCTTTGATGGCTTCGTTGATCTCTCCAATGGAATAGCCGGTGGCTTTGGAGACAGCAGGGAGGCGGTTGTTGGCGATGTCGAGAAGATGTTTCTCGATCAGCGTTCGTTCGATGCGGTTGTCCCCGGGAAGCGCGTCCAGTTGAAGCAAGAGGCACTCGACCACGTCGCGGGCGCCTATTCCGGTTGGTTCCAGCCGATGGACTTCGCGTAGGGCGTGCGTTAGATCGTCCAGAGATACGGGCGGCTTGGCGCGATCGAGCAACTCCTCCAGCCGGACGCGAAGATAGCCGTCCGGGTCAAGTTGATTGATGAGGAGTTCTCCCGCCCGACGCACGTCAGGTATCAAATCGAGCAAGGCCCACTGATTCAACAGGAGTTCGTGTAGCCCGGCCGACCGACCGGCGGTGTTGGCCATCGCCCCCATCTTCGGATCGCGTTCGCCCGAAAACGACGAGCGGCGCATGGCTGGCGGACGGCTTTCGATCCCGTCCAGGTCGTAGTCGCGAAAATCTCGCGTGAAGCGCTCGAGGCGAGCGAACCCGCCGTCCTCGTCGGAAGAAACCGCAGAGGGCGGTTCAGGCGGTGCGCCGGACCGGGTTTGATCGTCGGGTGATTCAGGCTCCTCGATTTCCAGAGCCGCGTTGTTTTCCAAAGCCTGCTCGATGTAGGCTTCCAGATCGGCGACGGGCTTTTGCAGGATGGCCATGGACTGAATCAGTTGCGGAGTGAGCCGCTGCTCCATCCGCATCTGCTGTCCAAGAATCTGTGAATAAATCTGCGACATACCGTTCCAAGCGCTAGCGCCTTACCTTCATTTCGTCAGCCACACCGGGCGTACTGCCAAGCGTCACCCTCTACAGCAGGCGCCGGGGGGCCGATGCCGCGTCCAACGAGGGTTGCCTCGAACAGAAGCCGGTCCGAGCGAACAGAAGCGGTTATCGGGTCCGGCTCCACACAATGGCGCCCGTTTCATTATAGCACGCCGCCGGTCGCCGAGACCCTGGAGATTGTATTAATTCGCCGCGCGTTACGGCAGGTCGCCGTTCACTTCATGGGAGCGGTTTTCGTCCGCGAAACCGGACCACTTCCTCACGGGCGCGGCTCTGAAAGAGGACCGCTTCCTCACGGGCGCGGCTCGGATAGAGGCTTCCCAGGCACGTTTTGAGAGTTGTGTCTCGTAGGTTCAGGCACCGGCCAATCACCGGTGAAGACTTCCACGGCAGGGCCGGTCATGTAGACGTGATCGTCATCAGCCCATTCTATCTGCAACGCGCCGCCGGGCAGCGCCGCCGTGATGATTCGTTCGGTGCGGTGGGTGACCACTCCGGCCACGCACACCGCGCACGCCCCCGTGCCGCATGCGCGGGTCGCACCGCTGCCCCGCTCCCACGTTCGGATCGTCACATGGTCGGCTGCATCCACCCGGACGAAATGGGTGTTGATCCGCTGAGGGAACTCCGGGGCATTTTCAATCTGAGGGCCCAACACTTCCAGCTTGACCGGTTCGAGATCCGACACGAACACGACGGCATGAGGATTGCCTATCGAAACGCAGGTAATGGTGTATTCATGTTTCCCCAAACGCAACGAATATTCGACAATCCGGTCACCCGGCAGAGTGGACGGCAGTGCGGCTGGATCCAGCGACGGCTTACCCATGTCCACACACACCGATGCAATGATGCCGCCTTCGAGCTTGCATGAGACCGACTTAACGCCGTCGTCGGTGTCGATCCGAAGGCGGGGACCGGCCGCCAACCCGTGCTCTATGGCGTACCTGGCCACGCAGCGAATGCCGTTGCCGCACATCTGCGCTCGCGAGCCGTCGGCGTTGTACATCTTCATGCGCACATCCGCCCGCTCAGAGGGTTGAATCAAAATCAACCCATCGCCGCCGACGCCGGTGTGCCGGTCGGAGATCGCCCGCGCCAAGGACGACGGATCCTCAACGTGCTGCTCAACAGTATTAATGAAAATGTAGTCGTTCCCCAGCCCATGCATTTTGGTGAACTTCATCGGGCTGATTGTAAGGGGGGCGGTGGAGAGCGGAAGTCTTGGTTTCGGTTTGAATGCAGCCCTGGCTAGGGCCCCCAAGGGTGGGTCATTCAGCGGGTCGGGCGCCGCGAGCGGCTTGGGCGTCCGGGCCGTTGCGCCCGCGCCCGAACTCGCCTGGCGTCAACCGGCGGCCACGCGCTGCAGGGCTTCTTCGACGCGCTCTTTTTCGAACGGCTTCACCACGTAGTCGACCGCGCCGAGCTTGAGGGCCTCCATCAAGGGTTCACGCTGGTCGATGGCGGTGATCATCACCACTTTCGCTTCCGAATCCATCGAGCGAATCTTTTTGAGGGCCTCGATCCCGGAGACGTTGGGCATTACGATATCCATCGTGACTACGTCGGGCGAGAGTTCCTCATACTTGGTGCAGGCCTCGTTTCCGTCGGCGGCTTCGCCCACTACCTCGCAGCCGATTTCGCTCAGAATGTTCTTCAGCAGGTGCCGCATGAACTTGGCGTCATCAACGACCAGTACTCGAGTTGCCACGACTTACTCCTTTTTGACAGTGTATCGCGTAATCAGATGATTTTGGGCGCTTGTCCGATGATTTCGACGAATACGTTCCCCGTGGCCGGATCCAATCGCATTTTGCGCCCCTTGGTTCCGCCTACCGCCGAGGCCATCAGCGAGATGGAGTGATGTGTCAGTCGGGCCTGAACCGCATCGGCATTTCGCTTCCCCAACCCTCCTGTCTCTTGTGCGCTGAACATGTTGGCGCCGCCCGCAATCTTTGCAACGATGCGCTTTGCGTCAGCCCCCTCGGCCAATAACCGGTTCAAGAGCAAGTCCACGGCTGTGTCTGCGAACTTACCGGGATCGCCACTGCCTTCATTGGAGGCGGGCAGAATCACGTGGGATAAGCCACCGACTCCGGCGGCCTGGTCGTACATTGCTACGCCGATGCAAGACCCAAGCACTGTGCGAATCTGTTCCGGCGCGCGCACCACGAGAATCTCGGCGATGCCGATGGAATGAATCCGGGATCGTTCCGCCGTTTCGATCTTTGCTTTGCCGCCGGTTTGCGGGAAAGACGTCGTTATCGACACCTGTGAGTCTCCCTATGCGTAAGACGCTTCGATCAGTCGCACCACAGAAGGCGCGGGAAGAAGAATGAACACCCATTCCAACCATTCATTGCCCACAACGAATTCGGTCCGCGCGATCATGACCTCATCATTCACAAGGGCCTGATCCGCCAGCAGCGCGTCGAATACCGCTCCCGGGTAATCGATCACGAATCGCGGCGCCGCCGGTTCAATGTGAACATCCAGCCAGGTCGACCAACTGTTGACAAAGGAGCTGGCGATAATGTTGCCGGTTTCCTCAAGGCAGGATTGCTCCAGCTCTCCGATCTCGCCTGGCGGATTCTCCGTCTGCCCGGTCAAAATGCTCACCAGGCGCAACGCGTGCTCTTTGGAGATCGCCAGCAAGGCGTGGCCGTGATGCTGCCGGCTCAGCGGCAGGTGCAACGCTACGATCGGCGTCGAGGCATCGAACGTTCCCGCAACGTCCTTGAGCGGAACCTGCGCGAAACCGTCCGTCGCGATCCGAACCCCTCGCTTGAGCCATTTGGACATCGCCCGCGAGGCGTTGAAGGCGCCGTTGACCGCGATCGTCTGCAGAGCCTTTTCGCGTACCCCATCGGACTGGCAAAGGCGCTCCATGATCCGTAGCGACGGCTCCGACGGAATCAACAGCAACCCCCATTCGATGTGCTGTCGGTCAATCACGAAGTCGGTCAAAGCCATGAACACTTCATCGTGATACGCAGCCAGGTCCATCACGATCGGATCAATCACCGCGCTGGCCATGTCGTGCGCGAAAACGGGAACACCGGGCTCGACGTGCAAGTTGAGCCACTTGGCCAGGCTGTTGGCGTAGGCGCTGCCCACGATATTGCCCGTCTCTTCGAGGCAGGACTGTTCCAACTCGCCGATTTCGGTCGTGGTGCCTTCGGGTTGTTGCATCAGGATGTCGCACAACAGGCAGGCCGCTTCATTCTTGAAGGTCAACAACAAATGACCCGTCAGGTCGCCTGTCAGCGGCAACTGAATCGCAGCGATGACTTCGTCCGGCTCTCCCAGAATCGTAGAGGAGCGGGAAATCGGCACGCTCGTGAACCCCTCACAGGTCAGACGGACGCCGCGACGGAGCCACTTGGACAGCGCTCGCGACGCGTTGTACGCGCCGTTGACGGAAACGGTGTGCAACGCGTCACTGAGATTGAATTTCATGCTTTCAACGGCCATTGGCTATCCTATCCAGCGTTTGATTCGCAGGCCGACGCAACGAGGTCGGTTTTCATCTCCGTCGCGGGCGGAGGGCCCGACGACACGCCTCGTAGTGTTCTCGAAGCGGCCTTCTCGGCAAGCTCCAGGAGGGCGGTTACGTCCAGAATCAACGATATCGTTCCGTCGCCTCGGATGGAGGCGCCCGCGATCCCGCGAACGTTGCGATAGTTCTCCGCAATCGACTTGATGACGACGTCTTCCTGTCCGAGGAGCCCATCCACGACCAATCCGATCTTTTCCGTCTCCAGCCCGACGATGAGTAGCGTCAAGTCCTCTCGATTCCGTCCCTCCGTCTGCAGGTCCGGCTGCGTCGTATCGAAAATGTCCTCGAAGAACGCCAGCGGAACGACCCGGTCCCGAACACGTACGACCTGCCGTCTCTGAATCCATTGGATTTCGCTCCGACGCACCGTAATGATCTCGGCGACGGCCTCGAGCGGAATCGCGTAAATCCCCTTTCCGATCCGCGCCACCATCGATGTCAGGATCGCCAGCGTCAGAGGAAGCTTGATCGTCACGTGCGTTCCCTGGCCGGGCGTCGAGTCGAGCTCGATGATTCCACTGAGCTTCTCGATCTTGTTGACGACGATATCCATTCCCATCCCACGCCCGGACAGATCGGTCACAACCTCGGCCGTTGAAAAACCGGGTTGCAGGATGTATTGCATCAACTCCCGATCGCTCATGGCTTCCACTTGGGTCGGTGAAGCCAGTTCTTTCTCGATGATCTTGGCCTTGACTCGCTCAAGGTTGATGCCGGCGCCGTCATCCTTGACCTCGATCCAGATGCTGTTGCCCCGGTGGCGGGCTTCGAGGATGACCGTGCCCGTGGGATCCTTGCCTGCCGCCGTTCGTATGTCGGGGGTCTCGATTCCGTGGTCCACGCTGTTGCGCACCATGTGGGTCAGGGGATCCCCCAGCTCATCGATCATCCGCTTGTCGAGTTCCGTCGTATCTCCGTGGAGTACCAGGTTGACCTGTTTCCCCGATGACTTGGCAATGTCGCGGATGACGCGGCGGAACCGGTTGAACAAAGGGCCGATCGGCACCATGCGAGTTCCCATGATGCCTTTCTGAAGCCCGTCCGAAACGCGGTTCAACTCGTGCAACGCTTCGTCGAAGTCGTACATTGAGGTGCGCGCGTCGTGCACCTGCTCCACCAGCGACCGCACGGTCCGAAAGCTCTGTGTGAGGTGAAGAAGATGAGTCCTGAGCTCCTCGACGCTTTTCGTCCGTCTTTCCCCCGTCCCGAGTTCTTCGATATGTTGGCCGAGGCGAGATACGCGCTCGGTCATGTCGTCTACCAGATACGCCAGATTCTTCCCCTCGAACACCTCTCGGAATCGGCTGTGGATCTGCGTGAATCGGGCTCGCGTAATCACCAGCTCACCCCCCAGGTTCATGAGCTGGTCCAGCCGCTCCTGATCCACGCGCAACGTTTCACCGGTCTTGACCGCCGGTGCGTTGGGCTTGGTGGGGCCCTTGGCGGCGGGCGCCTTCGTAGCGGCTTTCTTTCCCGGCGCCACCGCCGGCTTGGAGGTTGCCGGGTTTGCCGGCTGCTGCTGCCCACGGGATCGCGTGACCGGAGCATCGGCTTTCGCCTTCGGCGTTGGCTGGCGTGGGGTTGTCTGGGCCGTGCCCCCGTCGGATGTGCCCGCCGCCGGTGACGTAACGGCGTCGCCAGTCGTGGTGCTGACGTCGGAGGAAGCACTCCCTGCGCCGGAAACCACCACACGCTCGACGGCGAACATGCTAATGATCTGTTGGATGGCCGCCGGTTCCTCCTCGCTTTCGAGGACGAAGACGATCTTCTTGACCGTCGCGTCACCGGTGACAGCGTCCATGTCCGGGTCGGATGAGATCATC
The DNA here is from genome assembly GCA_022563615.1 of Planctomycetota bacterium. Lineage (GTDB taxonomy): Bacteria > Planctomycetota > Phycisphaerae > UBA1845 > UBA1845 > JADFMZ01. Next base: position 10,952 of record JADFMZ010000020.1, on the reverse strand, counting down.
GTTCCCAGATCTTCCAACTTGTTGTGAATCAGGTAGGCTTGGATCGGGGCCTCGTCACAGCCGTCCGGAAATGTAACCGTGATAGTCAACCGGCCCTCACCTCCGCCCCCAAGCGTGGGTGATTCGTCCTTGATGTCGCCGGGCGATCGTTCAACCGATGGGGCTTCACCCGAAATCCATGGGTCAAAACTGGTGAACAGCGAGTCATCTACGATCTCGGTCATTTCCCCGCGTCGCAACGGTTCCAGGGCGGCGCGAAGTCCGTCCACCGTCTGGAGCATCGCGTCCATAAGATCACCTTCCATCTGCAGGCGACCGGCCCGCAGGTGATCCAGCACCGTTTCCATATTGTGCGTGATGCGGTTCATCTTCCGAAGCCCCACCGCGCCCGAGGCGCCTTTGATGTTGTGGGCGCAACGGAAGATTTTGTTCAGGATTTCCGGGTCCGTCGGGTTTTCCTCAAGGCTTAGCAGTCCCTGGCTTAGCTCTTCGATGGTCTCCGTCGTGGTTTCGAGAAACAAAGAGATTAGTTCGGGGTCGTCGATATATTCGTTCTGATCCGTGGTCGCTGCTGGCTCCGGCGGAGAGACGGTGTTGCTCTGTGGCGCGGGTGGATCCGCTACCGGGCTGCTGTTTGGCGCGCCGGCGGCCTTCGAAGGGGAGTCTTCCAGAATCTGGTTCAACGCCGCCAAGAGATCGTCAATCTCCACCGGCGCCGCTGTTTCATCCGAGAGCTCGTCGACCAGCGCCTTGAGCCGGTCAAACACTTGAAAGAGTGTCTCGAAACTGTCTACCGTCAGGTCGCGTTTGCCCATTCGGACGTGATCGAAAAGGGTCTCCATTAGGTGCGTCAACTCTTTGATTTTGTCGAACCCGAGAGCGGCGCCCAACCCCTTGAGACTGTGGGCGGCGCGAAACATCGTGTTCATTTGCTCTTGATCTTCCGGCGTTTCGAGCGACAAAACGCCGGAACCCGCCCGCGACTCGAAATCCATCAGCCCCACGTTGAGCATGTCGAGGTATTCCGGCGCCTCGTCGAGGAAACCGGCCAGTAGTTCCGGCGTGATTTCAATGGAACTTCCCATGGGTCAGGTCAACCTTTCGGCGCTGTGGCAGCTAGGGTTCGGTCGAACGCGGGCTTTTGATACACGTTGGGCCCTCGGTATTCGAGGGTCATCGCCGCGCTGAGCGTGGGGCAATTGCGGATCGGATCGACGTCTCCGACGACGAGACGGCCCCCGGGAACCAGGGCGTTGCTCACGTTGGTCAGCACGCGAACCTTCATGGTGGTATCGAAATACATCAGCACATTGCGCAAGAACACGAGATCAAAGTTCGCGTTCGGGAAGGGATCACGAAGGTTGTGAAACCGGAACGAAACCATCTTGCACAGCTCTCGTTTGATGACGTAGGCATCTTCCTCTCGATCGAACCATTTGGTCATGTATTTCTTGGGTAGACGAGCGACGGAGTATTCGGTGAATCGGCCGAGTCGGGCGCGATCCAGCACGTCCTGGCTGATGTCGCTGGCGATGATCTGAACGTCCCATCGCGAAAAATCCGGCAAGCTCTCGCGAAGGCAGATGGCCGCCGTGAACGCTTCCTCCCCGCTGCTGCTGGCGGCGCTCCAGACGCGGATCGACACGCTGCGGTTTTTCTTCTTTCTCGCGACGACTTCGGGAAGCCAGGTTTCGCGGAAGAACTTCCAGAGCGCTTCGTTGCGGAAGAAGTAGGTCTCGTTGGTTGTAACCGCGGAAAGAAAGTGGGGAAGCTCCTCCTCGCACCGTTTGGAGTCCTTCAGCAGGTTGTAGTAGGCTTTGAAATTTTCGAGCTTGAGCGCCCTCACCCGCTTCCTCAGTCGATTGCTCAACAGGGTGAGTTTCGTTTCGGGAAGATGAATGCCGGTCTTTTCGTAGACCACTTTCGCAATCTTCCGAAACTCCAGCGGCGTGAGCTTAACCAATTCCACAAGGCATCCTTCGTTGATGGCGTAACGCCAAGTTTGTCTTTGCGTTTCCCGCCCGGGTTTCGCTCCCGGTTGCACCATCGGTCCAGCGCCCCAGATTGGGTCGGCGCGTCGCCTTATGCGCCGCCGAATCGAAGGGCTCGCCGCTAGTTACGCGTTGGGCGGCAACCCGCTTCCCGTCGGTACCGAGTCCTCGTCCAGAAGGTGATCCACGTTCAAGAGAAGGAGCAATTTCTTCTCAAATTTCACTAGGCCGTTGACGTACTCGCGGCCTGTACCCGTCACCCCCAACGAGGAAGAATCCACCTGGTCCGCTTGAATCCGAAGAACCTCGTTCACGCTGTCCACAATGATCCCGAGGGTTTTTTGGTTGACGTTCAGTATGATGACCCGCGAATCCTCGCTGGGTTCCGTTTGACGTAATCCGAATCGAATGCGCAGATCGACAATCGGTATGACATGACCACGAAGATTGATCAGCCCGCGGAGGTATTCCGGAACGTTCGGCATCCGCGTGATCCGCCCCATCAGGACGATTTCCTGGACACGCATGATATCCACCGCGTATTCCTCGTTGGCCAACCGAAAGCTAACGAGCTGCGACAGGTCGGCGTCGGGGGGCGTGGATTCGCAAGCGGTCGTCGGGGCAGAAGAACCTTTCTCACAGCTTGCGGGGGATGGGTCTGCGGTTGCAACGGACACGTGGAGTTCTCCTGGTACTCATCACCCCGATCGGGCTGGTGTCACCGAGCTTACGCCCGTGGGAACGCAAAGATCATCTTTGCGCTACACCGCATGACCGACCTTGCCGCCTCGCCATGGGCGCCGACGGCGACCCCCAACCCGTTGACCGGTACGTGCGTCAGCCAGGCTCGCGCAGGGCTGTCGGATCACGAACCGTCGTCGTGGATGCTGGTACGCACGATCGCATCGGGTAGGCTGTGACCTCGCTTGAGGACAAAACAGGCGGCATGTGCCTCCAGCCCCTCGTGACGCCGGGCGGGCGGTTCTTGGGCCGACGGCGGACGACTGTCCAATAATCTCCGATCAACTGCGAACGCCGAAATGCAGGGTGTTCCGTCATCCTCAAACGGACGGGTTGTTCAGCGGTTGAAGGCGAAGTTTCCACTGCCCCGCCCGGTGTTGGCCACAACGACGATTTGCCTTTTGGGGGGGGGCTCCAACTCGTCCAGTGAAGGCGGACCGAGCACTGGTATGGATCTGCTGTTGCTGTGTTGATCTGTTCACCCAACGCTACAGTCCGGCGAACGCCCCGTCGATAAAAGTTCCGAACGTTGGGGCAGCGCGTTAAATGGCAATGCGCTGAAGATCGCTGAATCGGCCTGCATGTCCGGAACTACGGAGACCTCGGATGGATGTTCGCTACATCAACGCCTTCATCGGATCCATATGCAAGACATTCGAGACCATGTGCCGTATGCCGGTTACCGTCGGAAAGCCGGAAAAGAAAGGCAATAACGAACCCAAAACGGATGTGTCCAGCATCATCGGTTTTTCAGGCGATGCTGCCGGCAGCGTCATTCTGCACTTTTCGTTTGATACCGCGGCCAAGATCGCCACAAGCTTCGCCGGAATCGAAATTACGCCGAAACACCCGGACTTTGCGGACGCGCTGGGTGAATTGGCCAACATGGTTGCCGGCGGCGCCAAGTGCCAGTTTCAAGGATTGAATATTTCGGTATCGCTGCCTAACGTGATTGTTGGGAGTAACCACAATGTCTCGGCGTCCAAGAACTCGCCGCGCGTCATCATTCCGTGCAGCACCGAAGCCGGCACCTTCCACGTCGAAATCGGAATGGTGCTGACCCAACCGGCCGAGGCGATCCGCCTAGGAGCCCAGATGTGAACATCCTTCTCGTGGACGACTCCCGCACCATCCGCAACATTCAGAAAAATGTGCTCAAGCAACTCGGGCACACCGACATTGTCGAAGCCGAGGATGGCGTAATTGCGTACGCAATCTTCAGCAAGCAACCCCCCGACCTGATGTTGGTGGACTGGAACATGCCCAATATGGATGGCATCACTTTGATCCGAAAGGTGCGCGAGACCAACAAGACCATTCCCATAATTATGTGCACGACCGAGGCTGAGAAGTCGCGCGTTCTCGAAGCGATCAAGGCCGGTGTCAACAACTACATCGTCAAACCATTCACCGTGGAATCCCTCGGCGAGAAGATCTCTCAGACCATGGCCAAGGCGACCGGCGCAGCCGCCGCGTCGTAAGGCCAAAGCCGTCTCAAAAACGTGTTTCGAAGCGCCCAGGATGTTTCGACGTTTGGGCAGGCGGGATTCTATTTCTTTCGACGAAGAGCCCCGTCGCCGGAGCGGGACTTGGCCGATTGCGGCAAACTCGCCGAAGCCTCGACCGCCAATCCGGTAGCCTCGTCGATCGTGGTAGGTGCGGCGTGCAGTCGGGTTTTCATGATCCGGCCCACCTTGAACTTCACGGTGCGCCTCGAGGGGACTTGCACTTTGCTCATCGTCTTGGGGTTTTGTGCTTCGCGAGAAGCCCGCATGCGGCTCTCGAAAACACCGAAATCCCGAAATTCGAGGCGGTTCCCGTTGGCGAGTTCTTCCACAATGGCGTTGAGGAAGGCCTGAACAATTCGTTTGACCTGAGTTCGTTTGCAGTCCTGCTGCTCGGCAATCCGGTCAATCAGTTCTTTCTTGGTTACAGTGGCCATGGCGCGATCTCGTTGCGTCTCAAGCGATTCCCACCGTCGCCGGGGAAGCGCACATCCTAACGTTTTGTAACGTCTCGATCAAGTCGGCGGCTTGGAAGGGGAACGCTCAATTCCGTGGGAGCGGATGGGGCTGTTCAAACGGGTTGCTACCTTGAGGCACTCCCCCGCCGGACCGACTCGAATCGGCGATAGAAATAATCGCGACTGGCGCCGGATTGACCCTGCAGGTCGATGTAGGTCTCTCGGTAGTCGATCTGCTCGGTCGATCGGACGTACGCGATGGTCGCCGGCCAATCCGAACGCGGCGAGTCAAAGGTGGCGACGCCGGTCCAACTCGGATTGAAGAGCAGATTGTGAGCGATACCCGAACGACGGGCGGGTGCTACGGCATTCGATGCGCACCCACCTACTAGAAGTGGTGCCGTCGATAGCATGAACACCAATATGTAGTACCGGTAGCGCATGTTGTTGACCTTGCGAACGGCTCTGTATGCGGTGGACCGATCCCGCTCAAGATCCGTCACCATTACTTCCAGCACCATTCTGCGTGCCATTTCGTTGAGAGCTGGGCCGTCACGCCAAATACCGCCGCTTTCTTCCCGCCAGGGAGTCTGGCAGTATGGGTATTACGGGACGCGCAAACTGGGCAAACCTTAGCGGTCGTAGGGCCTCGGTGTGTCGTAGGCGAGGAAGATGCGTCACTACGCGTGCCAAGAGAAAGGCCGGCAACCACGGCGGTGATCGTGTGCTGCGATGCAAAGCGCTCGATCGAGCGATGGTGGTTGCTTATGCCGTCAGTTACCGGACAATCCAGCCACACGATAGCCCTGGAGCCCTTGAAACTCGGACCGGTTTGCAGTGACCAGAGGACGATCATCATGAACCTCATCTGGGCGGTCGCGGGCTTCTTTTCGGGGGTGGTGGTGACGGTGGCCGTTTCTCTGGCGTTTCGCGCGCGGCAGCGCGGGTTCGCCCAGCAATTGCTCCAGCAAGCAGAACAGGATCGTAAGCAGGAACGGTCCGCCGTGCTCGAAAACGTGAAGACGGCGTTTGCAGCCCTGTCGCGCGAAGCCCTCTCCCTTAACACCGACGACTTCCTCAAGCTCGCCTCCACCAAATTAGACAAGCAAGCCGATCAGGTTGACCAGACGCTGGAGAACAAGAAGGAGCTCATCGACGCGCGGCTGAAGGAGATGGACGCGAAACTCAAGGGCCTCTCCGATCTCGTTCATACCTCCGACAAACAGCGCGCTGAGGCGCACGGGGCGCTGACCGGCCAGATCAAGCAGGCCACGCAGGTAACGAATCGCCTCCAGGACACGACCGCTCGGCTGCAGGAAGCGTTGGCCAACCCCCAGCGTCGCGGGCAATGGGGTGAGCGCATGGCCGAGGACGTCCTGCGCCTGGCGGGAATGATTGAGGGCGTCAACTACCAGAAGCAGCGCACGCTCGCAACCGGCAACCGGCCCGACTTTACGTTCTTGCTGCCCGGCAATCAGTGCGTCCACATGGACGTTAAGTTTCCACTGAGAAACTATTTGTTGATGCTCGAGGCTTCGGACGACACCGCGCGGGCATCGTATGAAACCAAGTTTCTGCGGGACGTTCGTTCACGGATCAAAGAGGTCACTACGCGCGACTATATCGACCCGGCCGCCGGCACCGTCGATTACGTGCTCGTGTTCATTCCTAACGAACAGGTTTACGGTTTTATCCATCAGAGCGACGCGTCGTTGCTCGACGACGCCCTGCGCAGCAAAGTGGTTTTGTGCTCACCGTTAACCCTCTACGCCATCCTGGCCGTCATCCGACACGCCGTGGACAACTTCCATCTCCAGCAGGGCGCCGAGCAAATCCTCACCTTGCTCGAAGAGTTCAGGAAACAATGGGAGAAATACGTGCAGGGCATGGACCGAATGGGAGACCGTCTCGAAGCCGCCATGAAAGAATACGATCAGCTTGTCAAGACGCGCACGCGACAGCTCGAACGCCAACTCGACAAGATCGACGATCTCCGCACAACCCGAAGCGGCGACCCCGTGTCCCGGCTTGACGATCTCGGCGGAAAGCAACAGGAGTCAATCCAATAGAATGGAAGGTCCGTGGACCGCCCGGAGCGGGTTGAAGGTGGACATGGGAATTCGGAGCGGTCGCGGACGGCTTTCGGCTTGATCGGCCGTCTTACAATCAACACGCGACGCTTTCGACGGGAGCGTCCGCTAGTTCTTCCTTCAGCAACACGAAGTCGTGTTCGCGCCGCAGGAATGCCTCCACGATGGCTGGGTCAAACTGCGTGCCGGAACCTTTCAGAATGATCTCCATCCCCTCTTCGTGGCCAAGAGCATCTTTGTAAACGCGCTTGCTGGTCACGGCGTCGTATACATCCGCCACCGCGGCGATCCGAGCCGACAGTGGGATCGCCTCTCCCGCCAGCCCGTTGGGATAGCCGGACCCGTCATACCATTCGTGGTGCGACGAGGCGATCTCCTGGGCCATGGCCAGCATCTTCAGTCCGGGGGCACGCTCACGAACTGTCCGCACGGTTTCGGCGCCGATCTCCGCGTGTGTCCGCATGATGGTCATCTCTTCTGCCGTCAGGCTGCCTGGTTTGAGGAGGATCCGATCGGGGATGGCAACCTTGCCGATGTCGTGAAGCGGGGCGGCCCGTTCCAGGTCGTGCAGAAACGCATCGTCAATCGGGGATTGCGATCCCGAGGTTCGACGAAGCTCATCCGCCAGAACCAGGCAAAACTGCGTGACGCGATCCACATGGCGTCGCGTGTCCTCGTCGCGATGTTCGGCCAGTCGGGCGAACGCCACCATGATGGAGTCTCGGGCTTCGTCGCGGGCGCGACGGGTCAGGATGCTGTGAACGGCGGTCCCGGCGATGCTGGAGATCAGGTCGACGTAATCCAATTCCCGGGACTCAAACGGGCGCCCACCGATTCGGTCGGTCACGTTCAGCACGCCGACGACATGCTCGCAGGCCGTCAGCGCCGTGCAAAGCAGCGGAGCGGATGCAAAGAACTTGGAATCGAGTCGATCCAGGTCAGGTCCAGCCTCGTGCTCACTGTTGACCACGGTGCGACGGCCCGACTCGAAGACACGTCCCGCGATGGGCTCGCCGGTTCCTACGCGGACCGAAGTGGCAATCTGCTCGTCGAGGCCGATGGACGCAGCAACCCCCAGGCTTTGCCGCGCCTCGTCCGGCAACATGATCGAAACTCGACGACAACCGATTAGCGCTGCTGTGGTCGCGATCGTCTCCTGCAGGCATTCATCAAGGTCGTCAATCGTGCCGAGTCTTCGGCAATAATCCAGCAGAAGGCCCAGGACTCGTGTTTGTTCGCCGCATTGTTCGTAACTTTGGAGCAGGTGCATGCGGTCGAATTGCCCCTCCGTCATCGATCGCACGTGTTGGGCCAGTTCGGCGGTGTGGATGGGTCGGATGAAAACTTGGTCGGCCCCTGCGTTCAGGCCCGCCCGGATATCGGAAGCGCTGGACCGAGCGCTGATCAGAATGACTGGAATGTCTTGTGTGACCGGATTCGCCTTGATTCGCCTTATGCACTCCAGCCCGTTCAAGACAGGGAGTTCAGCTTCTATGATGATCACATGCGGAGGATCTCGGTAGACCTCGTCCAAAGCCTGTTTCGCATCGGCGACTTCTCGAATGTGATATCCGTCATGCGCGATCGCTTCCACGAGAATGCCTCGGTTGTAGGGGTCATGATCAACCACCAGAATGCTGAGGCTGTCGTCGGCGGTGTCTCCGACGCGTGCCGTTTCGCCGGAGAGATGCTCTTGGGTGATCGTCAAATCCTTTCGCGGCAATTGACGCTCTGAGTGTGCGAAGACGCAGTTTCGACCCCTCGCCTTGGCTGTGTACAACGCATCGTCCGCCTGCTTCAGGATATCCTCCCAGCAACTACTCCCGCTGGTGGAGACGCCCAGGCTGATCGTGATACGATCCAAGTCCGGCGATTGGGGATGATGGATGTTTAGATCGAAAACGGCCTTTCGGATTCGCTCCGCCAGCATCTTCGCATCCTGGACGTTGGTCTCGGCGGCCAACAGGACGAATTCCTCGCCTCCGTAGCGACCGATGACATCGGTAGTGCGGCAAATGGAACGGAAGCACTTTGCGACGCGCTGAATACATTCGTCGCCGGCTTGATGTCCCAGAGAGTCGTTGAAAGCCTTGAAGTGATCCACGTCAATCATCACGACGGCATAGTCACGTCCATGCCGCAGCCAACGGTCATGTTCGTGTTTCATCATCTCCACCCACGCCCTGCGGTTGAGCAGTTCGGATAGAGGGTCCGTCCGCGCCTGCCGGGCCAGCTCGATGTTGGCCTCCGCCACCATCCGGGACAGGCTTTCCAGTTGTTGGTTTCGGCTGACCAGTTCCTGCTGAGCCTTCTTCAGTTCCAGATGAACCTCGACACGGGCCTTGACCTCAGCCGTTCGGAAGGGCTTGGTGACATAATCGCAACCGCCGACGGCGAAGGCCTGCTCGATGTCATGGGGGTCCGTTTTCGCACTGAGAAAGATCACCGGAATCGCGGCGGTCTCCTCCTGCGACTTTAGAATTTTGCAGACCTCATAGCCGTCCCGGCCCGGCATCATGATATCGAGCAGGATCAGATCGGGCTGGCACTCGATGGCGATCGCGACGGCCTCGAACCCGTCGCCGGCCTCAAGCATTTCGTAGCCCGCCCGCGCAAGGTATCTCATGAGAATGGTGCGGTTGGTGGATTGGTCATCGACGACCAGGATTTTCTGCGGCCTATCCATTTCGGCCTCCTGTTTCTTCGCGCACGCTCGCGCGAAGTCCCTGAGTCCTGGCGTGATGCTCCACTCGTTCAACGATCGGACGATCAGACAGGCCGATTCGGCGCCGATATTGGACTTCCCGCTCTGGCTCGTGGGGTAACACATAGGAAGCGCTATGGGTATCGCAAAGATGATCTTTGCGTTTCCCTTTGCGATACCCTGCGTTCCCCCGGCAGGCGGGGTGTCCCTCTACGACGAGGCTGGACCAACCTGGCCTGTAAGGTTGGAGACGCCGTGGGTTCATCGACCTGTGCCGCGAGCGAGTCCATTACCGCTGCCTGGTGTTAGGTCTCCAAGGATGGGAGTCCTTGTGGTAGGCCTGTGGCGTGAAGATTATCGCCCGTACGCCCGGGGGCGTAACCCCGTATCCCGATTCCGCTGATTCGGGCCACAAGTTCGCTAGTCTCTAACCGAAGGGGTTGGGATGTTCAGCGGGAGGGCGAAGCTCTTGTTGAGCTGCGCCAGCCATCGTGGGCAGCGTCTCATCGTGTCACCTGGCGCCGGACAGGTCGCCCGTTGCCGTGGAAGACTTGCCTGATCCGTCCGGTGTTAAGTTGCTCAGGCGATCTTTCGGCGCGGGAAGCAGGTCGTTGAGCGGATCAAGTAGAAAGCTTGTGTGAGCCTGCGCCCAAATCCTATTGCCGGTTTGATTCATGTGGGTTGGGTCGGTCGCCCAGTAGAACTCCGAGGCTTCCGTGCCCGCGACGTGCTCCCGCAGCGCTTCCAATGAATTCAGGTAGGGAACTCCTTCTCGCTCAGCTACACGTCGGAGAACTTCATGCGGCTGCGCGGACCACTCGCCGGTGTATTGCGGATGGTGGGGTACGCCGGTGAGGAGCACTCGCACGTGATGCTTTTTCAGAAGACGAAGGGTTCGGGTGAGCATGTCCATGGACCGGGACACATTACGCCGGGTTTCATCTGACCATTGAAGCGCCATCCAGTTCGCATCGGAATCGAACCCGCTCGGTGCCGTGGGCCAGCGGTTCGCTGACCCGTCCGGTTGGCGTAGAACGCGGTCGATATAGTAGCACAGAGAGGACGATTCGATGAGCGTCAGAGCCATACGGTTCAGGGCCGATCGTTCGACGACGCCCTCAGGTGTTAACCGGTATCGTTGCCGGATGCTCGCCACGTTGGGCAGGACGGCCAGAGGTTCGCCCTCAGTGTCGAAAACGGTTGTTCGGCGATAGACCGTGTCATCGGCGACGTCCGTCATATCGATGGAAAGGACGACGAGCGAAGGGTTGTATTCGAGGATGCGGGTCTTGATCAGAAGGTGATAGAGCAGGAACGAGTATGCAGACGTTCCGCTATTGATCACCTCGAAATGGATCGCCGTCCGGGCGAATGGATCGTTCAGCATACGCTCGACGATTCGCGGCAGTGCATACGCCGATCCTACAACGCCTTGGATCGTGGAATCCCCCACATAGAAGATG
>JADFMZ010000263.1 GCA_022563615.1 Planctomycetota bacterium | reverse complement strand
GGGGTGCCGACGAATACCGGGTTCGATTGTTTCAGCGTGAGGCTCAGATATTAGCCCGCCTGAAGCACCCGGACATCGCCGCCATCTACGAAGGAGGTCGTACCGGAGAGGGTCAGCATTTCTTTGCGATGGAGTTGGTCCGAGGCGTCCCCCTCAATGAGTATGTGCGCGGACGAGGTCTATCCCGCTCACGGCGGCTACAGCTCTTTCGGCGAATCTGCGAAGCCATCCATTACGCGCACCTGCGCGGCGTCATCCACCGCGACCTCAAGCCAACCAACATTCTCGTGGCTGAGGAAGATCAGCCGAAAATCCTCGACTTCGGCCTGGCCCGAATCACCGACGCCGACGCAGGCCTGACCACGACAACCTCGGCCGTCGGCAGAATCATGGGGACCTTGGCGTATATGAGCCCGGAAGAGGCCCGAGGCGATCCCGAGGCGATCGATGTCCGCAGTGATGTCTACTCGCTTGGCGTCATGTTCTATGAATTGCTGACGGACCGGCTTCCCTATGTCATCACCCGGACGGCGTTGCCGGAAGCGGTTCGCGTGATTTGTGAAGAGGCCCCCCGCAGGCCCGGCGGTCTGGATCGATCTCTCCTGGGCGACCTCGAGACCATTGCTCTCAAGGCTTTGGAGAAGGAGCCGGCGCAACGGTTTCAAAGCGCCGCCGCCTTTTCCGATGACATCCAGCGCTATCTGAATGACGAGCCGATCCTCGCCCGGCGCGCGGGCCCCATCTACCGGTTTCGCAAGCTGGTCGTCCGCCACAAAGTGTTCTTCGTGTTGCTGGCGGGCCTGGTCGGGCTCTTTGCGGGCGGCGCGTTCTGGCTTCTAAAAATGGAGCGATCGTTGCAGGCCAGCACGCGGCTCACCGTTGATCTGGAGGATCGGCGGGTCGCACTGATCATGCTAGGCCTAGCCCACTCGCATCACGAGCTGGGACAATTGAATCGAGCTGAGCAGGAATATCGAACCTCGCTTCAAACATTCAAGCGCCTGGAACGCGAGGACCATACAGCCAAGGCCAATCTCGGGCTGGCATCATTGTTGAGCGAGCGCGGGCGAATCGGCGATTGGGAACAGGCGGAAGACTTGTTGCTTGGCGCCCTCGAAGTGTTCGATAGCGATCTCGCCAAATGGGGCGACGAGCGGCGCGAAGCGCTGACCCGCCTGCTCGATCTGTACGGTCCAGAGAAAATCGACGCTCCTACGGCAATGTCGGATCTAGCGGACGAGCTTAGCGCGGTCGACGAATAGGCGGCGCGGCTAAGAGCCTATCCCAAGAAGTGTGGCACGGGATTTAAACGGAAACCGGTGGAACGTTCAGGCGGGTGATCCCCTACCATCTGCGCCGGTTCTTAGCGATCGTATTGGCTGCGATGAAGCCGGGCGCGCAGGTAATACCGCCGCCAGGGTGGGATCCACTTCCGCACAAGTAGAGACCGTCAATCGGCGTGAGATACCGAGCGCACGACCGCGCGGGGCGAACCAAGAGTTGATCGAGCGCGTGCTCGCCGTGATACACGTGGCCTCCCGTTACGGCATACCTTTCTTCGATATCGAGGGGGGTGAGCACCTCGCGGGCCACGATCGAAGCGTCAAGATCGACGGCGTAGGATGAAAGGGTGCTGACGACCACGTTGCCCAGCGCCTCGCGCCGGGCATCGCTCCATCCCTCGGCAAGATCGTACGGAACGCCGTGGACAAGGATGGAGACGACGGCATGGCCGACCGGCGCCAACTCGGAATTGGCGACGGACGGGACATGCACATCCAACACGGGCGTATCGCTGAACCGGCCATACTTGGCGGCATCGAACGCGCGCTCCATCTCCGGCAGCGCTTGCCCGGTTCGTGCGAATTCGACTTCAAGGTCGGGCCTGCATCGAAACCGCAGCGGCTTGCTCAGCGCCAGATTCACCTTGGCGGTCAGGCCTCGCATACGGTAGGCACGAATGCCCTGCACGACGACAGAGGAAACAGGATGTGCGCCGAGCAGGCTGAAGGTTATCTTGGGATCGCAGGAGGAAAGCACGAACTTTCCGTGGACCGGTTCGCCATCATCGCAAACGACGCCGGTGACGCCGTCGGCGCCGACCATCATGCCGGTGACGGTCCGCGCAGTCTGAATTTCAACGCCCGCAGCCCGGGCGGCGCCGACCAGCGCATCCACGATGCTGCTGCCCCCCCCCGCAACGGCCCCGCCCGCGAGCAATTCATAACGAAAAAGGGCGGCATTGGTGCCCGGAGAGAACGGGCCCGCGAAACAGCCCAGCAGAGCGGGAAGAGCAAGGGCTGATTTCAATAACGGGTTCTCGAACTGTTCGTCGAGCCCGTCCGCCACGCTCATCGGCCCCAGGCGCAGGAGTTCCATCATGTCGATCCTGCCCAGCCGCCGCAGGGCAAACCCACCGGACAGCAACGCGGGCAAGGCTGCCAACCCCTTACCCAACCAGTCCGGCGGCAGGTCCGTAAACAAACGCCGCGCAATCGGTTTGATCCGCCCGACAAAGGCCCGAAAGCGCGCATAGGGTTCGATATCGCGCGCGCAAGAGCGATTCAGTTCGTCCGCAGCTTCGTCGGGATCATGGTGTAAAAGCAATCCGCCGTCGGCGCGCGACGCGGCGAAAACGGAAGGCGGCCGCTCCGCGCGGCGCAGCCCATGGCGGGTCAGGTCAAGGCGCTCGACCACCTCAGGGAGCAGACCGGTCGTATCGTGAAGCAGGCCTACCGATTGATACCCCGGATGAAACTCCTCACCGGCTGCGAGACCGCCCACCACCGGCCGACGCTCCAGAACGATGACGCTACGGCCCGCACGAGCGAGCACCGCCGCCGCGGTCAGACCGTTCAGGCCGGCGCCGATAACAACCGCGTCGTATAGGCGCGCGCCTTGTGCGCGTGCTTCTTGTGCGCGTGCACTCATATCGCACTCGACTCCAGCATGGTCTTGGCGGCCAATTCGCCGGGAGCGCCCATGATTCCACCCCCAGGATGCGTCCCCGAAGCGCACATCCACAAGTTCCGAATCGGCGTCTTATATCGCGCCCAGCCGGCAACCGGCCTTTGAAACAGCAACTGTTCCAGGCTTAGCTCTCCATGAAAGATGTTTCCCTCCGTCAACCCGAACTCCTGCTCGAGATCCCAAGGCGTCAGAACCTGGCGGAACAGGATGGACTCTTTGAGCCCCGGGCAATACTCAGCCAACGTGTCCACCACGGCGTCGCCGAGCGCCTCTCGCCGCTGAGGCCAATATGCGGCGCCCTCCTTGATGTCATAGGGTGCATATTGCACAAAACATGAAACGATGTGCTTGCCCGGCGGCGCTACGCTCGGATCGACCAGCGACGGGATGACTACGTTCATGTAGGGTCGGCTGGAAAAGTCGCCGTACTTAGCCTCGTCGTACGCCCGTTCGAGGTAGTCGATACTTGGCGCGATGGCGATGTCGCCGCGCAAATGTGCGGTGCCGTTCGTGCGGCATCGAAACTGTGGCAATCGATCCACAGCCAGGTTTACTTTGGCAGAACTGCCTCGCATTTTGTACCGCTTGATTTGTGCCGCGAAAACAGGCTCAAGGTGTTCCTGACCCACCATTTTGAGAAAGGTTCGGTGGGGGTCCACAGCCGAGATGACAGTCCTGGCCCGGATTTCATCGCCGTTGGGCAAGACAACACCGCTGGCGCCGGCGTTCTCAACAAGAATGCGATCGACCGGCGTTTCCGTTCGGATCTCGGCGCCGAAGCTTCGGGCCGCCGAGGCAATAGCTTCGGAGATTCGTCCCGTCCCGCCCTTGGAGAATCCCCACGACCGAAACGCGCCGTCAATCTCGCCCATGTAATGATGGAGCAGAACGTAGGCCGTCCCGGGTGATCGAACGCCGAGGAAGGTTCCGATGATGCCGCTGACCGACATCGGCGCTTTCAGCACGCCGGACTCGAACCAGAGATCGAGGAAGTCCAGGGCGCTCATCGTCAGCAGTTGCATGTGCATGTGCATGAGATCAGGCCCCAAGTTCTTGAACCGTCGTCCCAGGCGCAGCAGCTTGGCGAGTTGCTTGGGATGAAGGGAGGTCGGGTCCGGGGCGGGTGAGTCAATCAACGTTTTGACGAAGTAGGCCATCTTCGTCATGGCCAATCCGAATTCGGGATACGTTTCGGCATCTTTCTTGCTGAATCGGGCAATCTCACGACGGGTCTCATGGTGATCCGCCCAGCGACAAAGCGAGTCGCCGTCGGGTAGGGGCAGGAACGAACATTCCAGCGGGATAAGCTCCATGCCGTGTTCAGCCAGCCCCAGTTCACGGATGATGTGCGGTCGAAAAAGGCTGACCACGTAGGAACAAACGGAGAACTTGAAGCCCGGATACAGCTCTTCGGTGACGGCTGCACCCCCGAGCACATGCCTCCGCTCAAGCACCAGAACATTGCGACCCGCCTTAGCTAAGTAGGCGGCGCAGACCAGTCCATTGTGTCCACCGCCGACGATTACGGCATCGTACGTCTTAGCCATTACGCTCGCTTTCTGGGTGGATCGAAAAACGGTCGCTTGCTGACGACCGCAGCCACCGTATGCCGGACATACTCGACCGTCACCTCCATTCGAACGACGGTTCCCAATTTCGCATGTGAAGCGTTCACCGTAGCCAGCGCCAGGTTCTTCTTGAGCGTCGGCGACCATGCGCCGCTGGTCGCCTGACCGATGTGCTCGCCTCGCGCGCCGTATACCGGCACGGCGTTTCGCCAGGCGGCGCCGCACACTTCCGGCGGAAGGTTGTGTTTGGCGTAAAGCCGTTCGTACTCATCCCAATCCAGTTCCAGTCCCACGAACCTCCGCCTGGCGCCCTGTTTCTTTTCTTCTTTCAATGCCCTTTGGCCGATGAAGGGTTCCCGATCGAGGTTGACCGTCCACCCCAGACCCGCCTCATAGGGCGTCGATTTGCGCGATTCGATCAGGCAGTGGTTGGCGCTGAAGTAGTCCACACCGTTCATGATGAAACCCGCCTCGACGCGCGTAACATCCAA
>JADFMZ010000262.1 GCA_022563615.1 Planctomycetota bacterium | reverse complement strand
TGACGTCAATCGTTCCCCCGAAAAGCGTGCCGTTACTGATGCACAGCTCACAAGGACCGTCGCAGCAGAAGCCGGTGCTGCAACACTCCTGATCCAAAAGGCAACAGAAGTCCCCGCACAAATCCCCAGCGAAAATGTTGCAACACGGACCCGAGGTGAAGCAGCACGGCTCGGCACTGAACCCGCAGCAGGGGTTATCGGGATTGCAGCATGGGTCCGGGTCGCCGCAGCATGGGTCATCAGGATTACAGCACGGATCGCTGCTCCCACAGCATGGGTTATCGGAGTTGCAGCAGCGGTCCGGGTCCCCACAGCAGGGGTCCGAGGCGTTACAGCAGGGATCGTTACTGCCACAGCATGGATTATCGGAATTGCAGCAGCGATCGGAGTTCCCGCAACAGGAATCGTTGGCATTGCAACATGGGTTGCTGCTTCCACAGCACGGGTTATCGATGTTGCAGCAGCGGTTCGAGTCTCCGCAGCAGTCGTCGTTGGCATTGCAACAGGGGTCGCTACTTCCGCAACAGGGGTTATCGTTGTTGCAGCAGCGATCCGAGTCTTCGCAGCAAGGATCGCTCGCGTCACAACACGGGTCGGGACTGCCACAGCAGTTGTTGCCCTGACAACAGCGGTTACATCCGCAAGCGGCATCCCCACACGGATCGTCTCCGCCACCTCCTCTGCGGACTGCGCCGCATCCGGCGGCCTCCACAGCCAGGGCTATCACAACAGCAGGTGATTCACCGGCGTGTGGTCCGCGAGGCGGCGGCGGCGGTGACAACGACGCCAAACTGGCTGCATTTCCAGGAGGGCACCAAATGGTCTCTACGGAGTCCGGGTCGTCCGGCCTCTGACCCGATCCCGGTGGGACCGAAGGACCAAAACCCATGATCGCGAGGATTCCAGCCTCTGTAGCCGGCGTCCATTCAACGGGATCCTCTGCCTGAGATCTCGCCTCGCTCATCCCATCTTCGAGAATCCGGCTCTGCACACCCAGCAAACCCGCGTCGATGTCCAGATCCCGCTCCAGGTTTAGCAGCGCCTGGGCCGCATCGACTTGCGTCAACAGGAGGCGGTCGTAGACGTAGAGCGTCTCGGTCGCGAAGTCGTTCCAATAGGCCACGAACCCGGGCGCGCTGCGTGCCTCCCCGGCCGGGCGGGCTGCGTCGTACACCAAAAAGACGCCCTGCGTGGAAATCACGCGAAGGCGCATGGCGGGACCGGAACCATCGTCGCCGGGCGCCACCGGGAGCATCAAGCAGCCGATCGAAAGTGCAAAGACAGGGATACGAACTCCGCGACGCGGGGCGATGCCCGCCGACTCACGAGAGAGCTTGGATCAGCCATGTTCTGTTCCTCCCCAAGGTTGGAAACGGCTTCACTCAACCAGGCACTTGGCCCGATAAAACCAGTTTACGCTCTCTGTTGAGAAATATCAAACTAATTCTCGCTATGGGGGAGTTACCGGGGAATCAAAACCCGTTACACCATAGTGCATGCCCCCTAGGGCGAGCCGCCCGGCCGCGCACGTTGATCGTCGGGCCTTGGGGCGCCGGCCCGGCAGAAGGCCAATCTCCCAAAACGTCCGCCAGGCCGGTGGAATGAAGATTGACAGTGTACCGCAGACATTGGCTCTAGGCCGCTCGAATGGGTATCATCCCCGGCGATGGCGCTCCGAGAGGTTGGCCTTTCTTTGGCAGGAACTATGAAAATCGGTTTTAGCTCACTGGCATGTCCCGCGTGGGATCTCAAGACGATCGTCGAGCAGGCAGCCTCGCTCGGCTACGACGGGGTGGAGCTGCGCGGACTGCGCGGAGAGCTTCATCTGCCGATCGCGCCGGAACTCGCCGGCCAGCCGGACGACGTGCGAAAACTTTTTTCGGACCATAAGATCGAGCTGGTTTGCCTGGGCGCGTCAGCCGTGCTGACCTCCAGCAAATCGCGAGAGTTGGCCGACCAAAAGGGCCGCATCATCGAGTTCATCGAGCTGGCGTCGCGCCTCGGTTGCCCGGCGGTCCGCATCTTTGTGGGCGATATCGAGCGGGGAGACGAACCACGGGCCTGCCTCTCGCGCATGGTTGAAACCCTTGCATCGTTGGTGCCGGTGGCTTCTCGCCACAACATAACCATCTTGCTCGAAAACGGCGGCGATTTTTCAGGAAGCCAGCCGCTGTGGTTCCTGGCGGACGCCGTGGGCCATCCGCTGGTTCGATGCTGCTGGAATCAGTGCAACGCCATGACCGTCGGCGAAAAACCGACCATTTCGATCCCGCGTTTGGGCGCCAAAATCGGCCTGGTCCACGTTTGCGACGCCTCGTTCGACGACCGTGGCATCCTGATGGAGCGCCGGCCTCTTGGCGAGGGCGACACGCAGGTCGCCCGACAGATTGAGCTGCTCAAGGGCATCATCTACCGTCAATATGTGATCTTCGAGTGGCCCAAGCTTTGGGTCGATTCGTTGTCCGGCCCGCAAGATGTGCTTCCCCAAGCCGTCCAGTTTCTTCGGACGAAGATCGAAGAGAAGCAAGATCCATTGACGGCCTATAAAGGCGACAAGCACGCCCCCAATCTCGCACCCGTTCCCGGCACTATGCCCTCCGCCTGACCCCAAACGCTCGGCCCACTCCCTCCCGCCGTTAACGCAGCCTAACGACCTCGTGCGTCGATGAAACCACCGAGGACATCCACGGTGCCGTACACTAGATTTCAACTCATATTTCATAACGGTTGGCCAGCCTGGACCTTGGTGCTGATCGCCGCAAGCTGCGCCCTTTGCCTGGCGTTGCCGCGTCGAAACTTGGCGCGAGTCGTCTCCGTATTATCGGTCAGTGCAGCGGGTACGTGGCTGTACGTGACCTATTGGCCGACGCAGCGAAGCCCGATGCAGCATATTGCCTGGCTGGGCGCGGCGCTGTCGCTGTTGTGGTCCGCTTGTGCCGCCGCCACTATTTGGCGCGACCGACGCCATGCAGCCCCGGCCTCGTCTCGCACTCGTTTTGTACCCGTGGCTCATGCGGCTGCGCTGCTGTTCGCCGTGGTCGTCGTGGTCGTGCAATCCGTCGTCCTGACCATGCGATTGACCTTCGTCACCGTGGACTTGGCCCACGGCTTTCCCTGGTCCGGCTACCGCGAATACGGCTTTGGATCGGACGGACTATGGAGCCTGGGAATGCTTTCTCTGTCCTGCGCCGTGTCCATTCTCTCGACACGCGACACTCGTTTGGTGACGTGTCAGGTGTGGCTCGGCGTGATGTTGGTCTTGTGGTCCTCCATGCTGCAAGCACCGTTGGCGCGAGCGGAAACCGGCGGCTTTGAGCGAACCGGCGCGACGATGCTGCTTCTGGTTGGCTTGTCGGCGATCGTCTTTGCTACGGCGGTCATCCTTCGAGGGCGTGAGGCCTGGCGGCAATCCGGTTCCGCGTTTCGGATCGGAATGATAGCCGCATCACTAATGAAACGCAGTACCAGGCCGTTATTGAACCGAGGTAAGCCGGCGCCAACGGTTCCGTCCATTCCCGGAATCGACTTGAGCGTTCGCATCTTGGGGGTGGCTGTCGCGCTGCTGGTTTGCTATCATCTTCTTGTACCGGTCAAGCTGCCCGTGGGCGGCTCCTACGGTCCGGGGATGGTTGCGGCGGCTTCGGCGGCACTGGTTGCTTGGGCTGGCGTTCTACTGGCGGGCACGATACGAGGACGTGTCTCCTGCGACGTGACTGTCGGGTTGGGCTCCTTGGCCTTGTGCGGACTCGCAACACTGGCCTTACCATCCCCCCCCGGCCCGCTGGACGCACGGTACCCGATGGTCTTTAACGTCTTGATCGTCGGGCTGACCGCGGCCTGCGCCATCTGTTTGTGGGCGACCAATAGGTTTGGACAACATCTCGCACCGAATTCATCGGCAGAGGGTTCACCATGGTTTCTTCCAGCCGTCAAACGTTTTGCGTTTCTCAACGCAGCCATGGCCATTCAGATCGCCCTGATTATGGCGATCTGGCCGCGATTGCCGACCATTGCAACGATGGACGATTCTCTCGGGCGGGTACTGGCCGGACTTGGAGCCAATCTGGCGCTCCTGTGCGTCGTGTTGGCTTGCGCGTACCGGCAGCGACGACCGGCCTTCCACATACTGACCGTGATGGCGATGATCACGACCGGGACATTCCTCTGGATTCGGATGCAACCCTACGGACTAAGTACGGGTTGAGCGCGAGGTTCGTCGCGTGAAGAACGACCGGATCGAGCGCCTGTTGAAACTGATCCAGTCCCTGCAATCCGGACGGGCTCAGGCCGTTGATGACCTGGCCAAACTGGCCGGCGTGTCGCGACGCACCATCTTTCGTGACCTGGATCTGCTCACCCGTGCCGGTATTCCCTACACGTTCGATCGAGCGAACAAGCGCTACTCGACCGAGCGCACCACCCTTCTGCCGCCCGTCTCGCTGACCCACGCCGAAGCGCTGGCCTTGCTGATGACCACTCGATTTCTCAGGTCCGGCGCGCAGGCGCCCGACGCCGCAGCGGCTGAGTCTGCCGCCTTGAAGATCGAAAGCATGTTGCCGGCGGCCCTTCGCGATTACTGTGTTCCGCTCGTCGAACACACCGAGATTCGACAGGCCCCCGCCTCCGACGCCAGTGCCGTCGCGGAAACCATTCCCCTTCTGCAAAGCGCGCTGGCCCGCAGGAAGAAGGTTCGGGTGCGATACGATTCCTATTACGAGGACCGTGTCCTGGACGTGACACTGCATCCCTATCGCCTCGCCTTCATTCACCGAGGATGGTATCTGATTGCGTTTTCCGAACTGCACGACGAGGTGCGGACGTTCAAGATCGAGCGGACGCTCGAACTAAAGCCGCTGGCGGAGGAGTACGAGATCGATCCGGCCTTCAACCTCGACGAGTACTTCGGCCACGCCTGGCTGATGATTCGCGGGGATCAGCGCTATCATGTGGTGATCCGGTTTCGAGAGAAAGTGGCTGGCAACGTCGATGAGATCACCTGGCACAAAACGCAGCGCACGACCTATCAGGAAAACGGCGAGCTGCTGTTC
>JADFMZ010000261.1 GCA_022563615.1 Planctomycetota bacterium | reverse complement strand
GGAGATGGCGGCGCTCAACATGAGACAAGACAAGTTTCATGGCGACTGGAACTACAAGTTTCTCCCGAGAGCACAAGACTGAATATGGCCAGTTATTTCTTTACAGACCCTAAGAACATCGTTGCAAGGTCTGCATTGCCAGGACGGAAACTCTCCAAAAGGGTTGGACGAACTGAGCCGCGACCGTGAGGGAGCGATTTTTTCCGCGAAACAAGACCGCTTCCTCACGGGCGCGGCTCTGAAGGAAACTTCCTAGACACTCTCGAAGCTCATGCGGGCCGTAATTCAACGAGTCAGCGAAGCGTCGGTCCTTGTCGAGGGAGAGGTGTGTGGCGAGATCGGGCGTGGGCTTCTCGTTTACCTCGGCGTCGATCGAGACGACGGCGAGGGCGACATCGAGTACCTGGCTGACAAAGTGCGCTACCTGCGCATCTTTCCCGATGAAGCCGACCGGATGAACCTCGACGTGGTCCAAGCCGGCGGGCAAATCCTGCTCGTCAGCGCCTTTACCGTGTCAGCCGACGCGCGACGTGGCCGCAGACCGTCGTTCGATTCCGCCGCCCCGCCCGATGAGGCCGTTGTTCTCTACGAACGGCTTGGCGAAGTTCTGACGCAACTGGGCTGTGCCGTGCAGCGTGGACGGTTCCAAACCACGATGGATATCCGATCCGTCAACGCCGGCCCGGTGTGCATCCTGCTCGACTCCCGCCGCTGCTTCTAGAGCAAGCTCTATTTTTCTGTAGCGGTCCAACGACCGTTCTTTCCGGGAGATTTCCCCGAAATGGCGATACACAATAATTGAAAACGCAGTAATAGTCCGTCGTCAGCGTCTCAGATGATCGCCTGGCGCGCCCTTCGCCTCCCGTCGTAAAACCTGCCTCTTGACCGATGAGGCCGCGATAGGGTGTCGAACCAGATTTCGCAGCGCCCAGGCAAAGACAGGGATCTTGCCGAACTGAACCCGGGCGAAGGCGGTTTCTACCCTCCCTGAGCAGTCATTGGGGGTGTACACCGTCCATTCGCAATGCACTCCAGCGGTCCACGCTGCCGGACAATATGATTCTGAACGCCAGATTGCGGTTTTTTCGGCCAAAATCCGATGAAATAATGAGAACCAAACGGTAGAATAGAGCGTCGAAATAGATGTTGGCCTGATGCGGCGTCGTTCACGTGCCTTAGAGCCTATCCCAAAAAGTGTGGCACGGGTTTGTAACCCGTGCGTTTCACCGGTTGAAGACCGGCGCCGCCGGTTGAAAACCGGTGCCACAAGGGTTAACGGGGATAGGGACTCTAGGATTGACGATGCGATCGGCTCGTGCTACGGTCCTTAGCGGTGCCGGGGCATCGAGGATGTTGGGTAGTTCCGGGAGATGAAACGATGGATGCGCAGAAAAAACAAAAGGTAATGATCGGCGTCATTGCGACGGCAGTGCTTGGAGCAGGAGCGTCTTTCTTCCTCTTTGGGGATTCAGATTCAAGCGATGCCGAGGCCGCCAATACCGGACCTGTGGCCCGCAGGGTGCGTGAGCCCTCGCAAACCGAAGCGAAATCGACGCGGCGGGATCGAGCCACGAAGACGCGTAGAGACAAGCCCAAGGCAACGGTCCAACGTCGCCAACGCGAGGAAGTGGAGTCAAAGACGGCCGATCGCCGCAAGAAAAAAGGCCAGAGAGGAAAGAGGATCAAGAAGAACGTTCCCACTCCGGCGGCGTAGAGCGCTCCAGTAGGATTCGACTGCACGAAAACAGGCGATGCCCATCCGCAAGGTGGGCGTCGCCTTTGTCTTGAAACGACGTTCCGACGCGAGCAAACGATGACCCATCCGGCAGACGACCACCAAGCCTCCCCCGCCTGCGAGGTGTTGAGGGTGGACGATGTTCGGAAAGAATATCAAACGGAGGGATCGCCGGTCCATGCCTTGGCCGGCGTTTCGATGACCGTTCGCGCCGGCGAGTTCGTCGCGATTATGGGGGCCAGCGGATCTGGCAAGAGCACGCTGCTGCACTTGATCGGCGGGCTCGACGCGCCGACCTCCGGGTCGATCCAGATGGAAGGACGCGATCTGGCAACGATGAACGATCGCCAGCGCACCCTCTATCGCCGCCGTCGGATCGGGATCGTATTCCAGGCCTACAACCTTCTGCCGACCCTTTCCGCGATCGAGAACGTGGCCCTGCCGGCTATGCTGGACGGACTCAACACCACAGCCATGCAACAAAGGGCTCAAGAGCTGCTGGAGCTGGTGGACCTGGGGCATCGTATGCAGCATCGTCCCCACGCCCTTTCCGGCGGGGAGCAGCAGCGCGTGGCCATCGCCCGGGCGCTGATGAACGATCCCGTCGTCGTCCTGGCCGACGAGCCCACCGGGAACGTGGATTCGCACCACGCGACAGCCATTTGGAAGCTGTTGTCGAGGCTGACCCGTGAAAATCGTTGCACCGTGATCGCAGTAACCCATGAAGCCGTCGGGGCGGGCTACGCGGATCGCGCTCTCGTTTTCAAGGATGGACGGGTGGTCGGCGAGATCAAGCCCGGCGGAGAAGATCATGCGGGCGACCTGGCTGCTCGCTACACGCAGTTGGTCGGCTAGTCCGGGTCGAACCATCGCATGCGCGGTGTCGGTCGCCCTGGGCGTCTGCATTGTCGTATCCATCACCGCGCTGTATGAAACGGCTCGCGACGCCATTGTGCGCGAGGTAGTCACGCGTTGGCTGGGCAGCGCCCACCTGACGGTGTACCCACCCGGCGGACACTGGGGCACGTTGGATGCCGCCGTCGCCTCCCCTCTTGCCAAACTGGACAACGTTCAACACGTGACGGCGCGTCTGCGGCGACGCATGCGCCTCGCCCCGGCGGCGCCGTCCGATCCACTCGCCGACCAGTCATGGAGATGGGTGGATGCGGTCGGCATTGTTCCGGAAACGGAAGCGTTCTTCAGAACGTTTCAAAATCTCGAAGGTCGGTTGATCGCATCGGGTGAACGCGGCGTCGCGCTCATCGAGCGTGAGCTGGCTGCGTCGCGGGGTGTGCAGCCCGGGGGCCGGATCACGCTGTCCCCATTCCAGGGCAATACCCGTTTCGACGTAGAAGTGGTCGGCGTTTTCGACTCACAGCGCGTCGCCGAATTCGCTCCACCCACGATCTATCTGGCGATCGAAGACGTGCAGGAATTGGCGGGCGAACCCGGAGTCGCCTCGGCGATCGACATCAGGCTCGATGATGTTTCCCCGGCATCGCTACGGTCGGCCAAGCGGTCGGTCGAAGAGGTCATCGCTGCGCACGATACGCCCTACCTTTACCGGGTGGAAACGTCCGCCAGCCGACAGATGCTGCTGGACGAAGCCCAAAAGTTTTCCCAACTGCAACTGGTGCTGGCCGCGTTTGTCGCCTTGCTGACCTCGTTTTTTATTATTCTCACGACCATGAGCATGAGCCTGTTTGAGCGGCGCGTCGCCCTGGGCATTACACGATGCGTGGGCATGACACGGTCGCAACTTGCCGGCCTGCTGGCTTTCGAGCTTGTGCCGCTCGGTGTGTTGGGAACGACTTTCGGCCTGATACTCGGGATCGCCGTCGCACGTTTCTTGTCCTACCTGGCCACGGGGGATTCCCACACAGTTACGTTCAGTCGCTGGGGTCTGGGCCTGGCCGCGATGAGTGGCGTTCTCACCACGTTGGTCAGCACGATTGCCTTGATCGTTGTGATCTGTCGCGTGTCGCCGCTTTCGGCTGTCCGTTCGCAGGCGAAACCAGCTCGGCTTGTGGTTCCGATGCTGGCGGGACTCGTAGGCGTAGCCCTGTTGGCCTTGCACGAATCGATTGTCCGCACGGACGACATGACGCAATGGCTCAACCCGACATTCGCCCTGGCAGGAGTCACCAGCCTTTATCTGGCCTATGTTCTGATCGCGCCCGCTTTGGTCGTACTCGCCGGTCCGCCGATCGCGCGCATCGTGGGGCCGCTGCTGGGGATTCGCGGGAGACTGGCGGCGGACCCGTTCAGGCGGGCGCCCTGGCGAAGCGCCGGCGTTTGTTGGGTGCTGATGGTCGGCCTGTCGCTGATCGTTTACGTCAGCGTCAGCAAGGAGGCGTTGCTGGCGGTGTGGGACTTCCCGGCCAGGCTTCCTGAAACCTTTCTCTGGTCGCACGACTACATGCCGCGATCCTCTGTCGATCGCCTGAGCCGACTGCCCGGCGTGGGAAAAGTCATCACCACCACTGACGTTGAGTGTCAGATCGAGACACCCCAGACAACACCGAAGTCCGCTACGGAATCTCTGTTGAGGATGTTTGTGAGCAAGCTTACGCGGCCGGTGTTCGTCGCCAGTGATCCCGACGAAATCCTGAGCATGATCAAGATCGCCTTCCTGGAAGGCTCCGCAGCCGATGCGACGCGCAAGCTCAAGCAGGGAGGGTATGTGCTGATCCCCACCCAAACATCGAAAAACCGCAACCTACACCTGGGCGATCGGATCACGGTCACGGTGGGCAGGCGGTCGGCGGATTTCGAGATCGCCGGAGTCGTTCAGTCTCCAGCCATGGACATCGCGGTGACCGCGTTTCAAGCAACCAGCTATATGCAAATCGCGGTCGCCTCCGCCGTGCTTGGAACACAGAAGGATCTGAAAGAAAAGTTCGGCATGGATGTGGTGTCGATGGTGATGTGCGATTTGGACCTGCCGGAATCGACGCCGCCTCCCGGTTTTGATCCGCAACAATTGCCGGACTATGCGCATCGCAAGACCTTCGCAAAGTCCGTGGTCGAATGGAAAGACTACTTGCCGAACGAAAAGCGGATGTTTACGCGGATCGGTCCGCAGCTTCGTGCGTGGCTTGCAGAACCGGGCTCCTCCGAGCCGCCCGCCAAGGTCCGGCGCGAGCTACGCCGCTTCGGCAAAGCCATCGAGCGCGTCCAATGGACGCCCGATCGAGACCGTATGACGTCCGCGCAGGCGTGGGATTTACTGCGCGAGCGACTGGTGCTCTTGAAGATGGCGCAGGAACTGGACCGGCCCAAGGCGATTACCGGTTCGCTTCGCAGGCTCAAAATGCA
>JADFMZ010000260.1 GCA_022563615.1 Planctomycetota bacterium | reverse complement strand
CGAGTTCGTGACGCTCTTGGCGGAGGTCCAGTCTGTTGGAGCGTCACGTCGCACCGATTGGTTTTCGCCTCCCTTCCGGGGGTTGGGAATCCGTAGACGACTTGTCCGGAGTCTGGGTTGCGGATTGGCCTAGTGCATGGTCACACGTTGTTTTGTGGGTTTTGGGTTCGGATGACCGATGACTTCAGGGTTAGGATATTGGAGTCCCTAGATCATGGAGGATCGTCATGGCTATTCGGAACAAGAAGTATATCGTGCGTTTGGATCAGGAGGAGCGAGAATCACTTCAGAGACTGGTGCGGGTAGGCAAGGCGGCGGCGCGCAAGATCAGCCGAGCGCGGATTCTGCTGAAAGCCGACGCCGGGGAGGGCGGTCCGGGATGGACGGATCAACGGATCGCGGATGCGTTGGACGTCAGCTTTCGCACCGCGGAGAACGTGCGTCGTTGCTGCGTGGAGGAGGGTTTGGAGCTGGCGGTGCAGGGCCGCCCTGCCCCTGATCGTCCCTGGCAGCGTAAGCTCGATGGCGTTGGCGAGGCCAAGCTGATCGCGTTGTCCTGCAGCGAGCCACCGTCAGGGCGGACGCGATGGACGTTGGAACTGCTGGGCGATGCGTTGGTGGCGTTGAATGTGACGGATTCGATTTCCTATGAGACGGTGCGTCGCACGCTCAAAAAAACGAGCTGAAGCCGTGGCGCAAGAAGATGTGGTGCATTCCGCCCAAGCACAGCGCCGAATTCGTTTGTGCGATGGAGAACGTTCTGGAGGTGTATCAGAGGCGAATGGCACTGCCGTCTGTGTTATAAGGACTTACGGCGATTCCTTCCCGCTTTCCGCGAGTAGCTCGGCGCGAGCTTGGTCGCGTGGTTTGGTGAGTAGGTCGTGCGGTTTGGGACGGCGCTTGACCGCGCGGGGTTCCACGCGGCCGGGACGATTGCCGACGAGGTGGCCTGCGAGGTTCGCCCGGGCGGCCTCGATCAGACGCACAGCCGCGGCATCGTCGCTCAACACCATGACCAGCCAACTGGCGGCGATCGACTGCATGGCTGCGGTGAAGCTCAGCTTACGCGGCGGATGTTTCGACTCCCACGCCGCCTGCAACATCGTCTGACGAATCAAGTTGTAAGCCAAGAGGCACGCCCACACCTCCTTGCGAACCATCTGGGGCGTCTTGCAGCGCAGGATGTCCATGCCCATGGTGATCTTGATGGCGCGAATGTCCAACTCCGCCAGCCAGCGATAATGATACAACTCGGCGATGTCGTCGATGGCATACTCCTCAGCGTCCGTCAACGTGGTCACCACCACGAATGACTCGGGGCGAAATCCCGGCTGATCCACCTGAACACGGATCTCGCGCACGCCGATCGACACGGGCATCCGGTCGTAGGTTTCTTGATCCATCCACTGAGGTCTTGGTGGGCGTTCCCAAGTGACGACATGATCGTTCTTGCCCAATCGGCGGCCTCGTCGAAAGTTGATGGGCCGGCGTTGATGGATGCGGGTCACAAAGTCGATGCCCCGTTCCATCAGGAGTGCGATCATAAAATACGAGCAGTAGTAACGATCGGCCAACAGGATGTCTCCCGGCTCGAATCGGTCGAGCAGTTGACGCAACAATGCCGTCTCACCCGTCTGTTTGCCCGTGTACGGACCCATGGCCATATCCTTGAGCATCCCGGTGGCCAACGACATGAGTACGACCGCGCGAGCAACGGGAAAACCGAGTCCCTTCTGCTGCGTGGCTGGCTGTGGATATACCTCTTGGTTCTCCGGCGTGTCCGGCATGCTGACCGTGGTGCCATCGACCAGATAGACGTGACGACCTCGCCACAACCATTCCTTATCAACTTGGTTCTCACAGCCGTCGGCCAGATCGACCGTCAATTGCCGAATGATCTTCTGGGGCAGCTTGCTCCGTGCTCGGCAGTAGGCGCCGTTGTTGCTGGAGCAGGCTCCCCGCTTTAGCGCCACCAGCAACACCGCCACCCGGGCCACGGCAGCGACGCAGGATCGGTGCTCCTCCTTGAACAGAACCTGGGACAAGAACGCCCATAAGGTGATCGCCGGTGTGTAGACGGCGTCTTCGTCATTGCCGAAGCTAACGTCCTCTCGATCGAATGCCTCCTGGATCGCCTCTTCCGGCAAGGCGTCCGCAAACGGTAGGCCGGGGCGTTGAAGAAACGAAGTGAGAAGCAAACGAAATCGTCGTGGCGTCGAACCTACTTTGTGGTATAATAACATGAGACCCTCCCTGGTCTTGAAATCGCACACGACCAAGGAAGGTCTCTACGCGGGTAGAATATACCAAGGAAGGAACCCGCGGCAAGCGAATGGTATCAGATTGTGACGGACGCGGGGCAGCGGAAGTCAAAACTGCCCCAGGCAGTTGGCCCGCACGCGTCTGACCGGTCAAGGTGCGCGCTGTCGCCCAAACGCAGCCCCCGTCAACGATACTGAAAACCCGGCAGTGCCATTCCAACCAAGGAGCCTTCATAACGGAATGGAACAAACGGCACGGCGGTCGTTTCGTGTTTCACTATACGCCAACGCACGGCTCGTGGTTGAATCAGATCGAGCTGTGGTTCTGCATCCTCACTCGTCGTATACTGCGGTACGGCAACTTCCACTCGCCGGATGAACTGGTGACCGCGGTTACGGCTTTCATCAAGGGGTGGAATGAAACGGAGGCCCATCCGTTTCGGTGGACGTACGAAGGCCTTCCTCTTGTGCGATGAGGGTACGTGATGAAGACGGAAATGCGAATGGCGGAGTCGAAGCTGCGGGGTTTGCTGGGTGCGCACGAACCGACCGCCGATCTGTACGTTCGCGTACATGGCGACCATCTGATCCTCGGACGGCGTCAGCCGATCGGATCGAGCCATCAGATGCAGAACGACGATCGCGTTCGACTCACGCGCCTATCGGCCTCTACCTATGGCCTGAGCGTCAAGCGTCACACCGGCCGATGGGAACGAACGCCCTTCTCCGGCAGCATGGGCGAGATGGTCGATACGATTCTCGGATGCATGCAGCATCTCGTGGCACCGTATTAGGGTGTATCAGAACTTATGGCGAGTAGCACTAGTGGTGTGAGTCATAAGTCTAAGGCATTATCTTGACTTGAACAATCCCCTGGCGTATCCTTGCGTTGGAGGCATTTTCAATGCGAGTAGCACCAGTTGTCAG
Source organism: Planctomycetota bacterium (assembly GCA_022563615.1). Classification (GTDB taxonomy): domain Bacteria; phylum Planctomycetota; class Phycisphaerae; order UBA1845; family UBA1845; genus JADFMZ01. Next base: position 1,866 of record JADFMZ010000260.1, on the reverse strand, counting down.
GCTCAAGAAAAGCGAACGGATAACGCTTCAACATTGGTCACAAGGTCGCAGGGTTTCGGTGCGGCAGCGTGAGCGAGCCAGGATCGTTCTGATGGCTTCGGAGGGCAGGTCGAATCAGGAGATCGCCACGGTGATGGGCGTCAAGGCACACACGGTGGGCCGATGGCGGAATCGGTTTGCCGAGTTGCGTCTTGCCGGAATCGAGAAGGATCTTCCTCGCGGAGGACGGCCGCGTGATCAACGGGAGGGACGGGAAAGCGAGATCATTCGCAAGACGACCCAAGAGACGCCGAAGAACGCAACCCATTGGAGTACCCGCACGTTGGCTAAAGAGTTGGGCGTGACTCAATCAATGATTCATCGCGTCTGGAAGGCGAACGGATTAAAGCCGCATCTGATTCGCACGTTCAAGCTGAGTCGGGATCCTCATTTCGAGGAGAAGTTGATCGATGTCGTGGGCCTGTATCTGAACCCACCGGAAAAAGCGTTGGTGATCAGTGCCGACGAGAAAAGTCAGATACAGGCACTCGATCGAACCCAGCCCAGCCTGCCGATGATTCCCGGTCGATGCGGCACGATGACTCATGATTACAAACGAAACGGCACCACGACGCTCTTTGCGGCGATCGACATGACTCGGGGCAAAGTCATCGCTTCTTGCATGCCGCGCCACAGACACCAGGAGTGGATCAAGTTTCTCAAGCAAATTGATGCAGAAACGCCGGAAGATTTGGATCTTCATCTAATCGTGGACAACTACGCAACGCACAAACATCCGAGGGTGAAGAACTGGCTCAAGCGGCACAAGCGTTTCCACATTCATTTCATTCCGACGAGCAGTTCGTGGCTCAACGTCATCGAGCGGTTCTTTCGTGACCTGGATGAAAAGCGCGTGCGTCGCGGTGTCTTTCGAAGCGTCCCCCAACTGATTGACGCTGTCATGGGCTACATCGAACAGCACAACAGCGACCCCAAGCCGTTCGTCTGGCGAAAGACCGCCGAGCAAATCATCGAAAAAGTCGGCCGAGCGAAGCTCGCACTGAATAATGCCCCAACAGGATGAATCACACCAGTAGCATCCTATCAGCCACACTTACGTACAAACCGGTAGAGCTTGGTACGAGCAAAGAGGATCTTCGCGCTCTCCTCGATGGGTAGGAGCAAAGATAATCTTTCTCTCCTCGGGTTTTCTACTAAACATCCGGACAGGCTCGCGCATCATGCCTCTTGAAGTCGGCAGGCAAAGGTGAACGGATCACTGGAAACCAAGCCAGAACAATCGAGTGATCCGACGACCGTCTCCCCTTCGGTCCGCGACCGACTCGTGAGGCTTGCCTACCGATTCCTGTGGAATCGCGACGACGCCGAGGACGCGGTGCAGGAGGCTTTGACCGTCGCCCACCAGAAGCGTTCGGCCCTGCGAGATTCATCGAAGTGGTGGTCGTGGGTCCGGCGGATTGTGGTGCAGCAGTGCCGGGTGTCAGGCCGTCGATCCGCCATGCGGCGGATTCACGCGGAACGGCGGGCTTCGGAAGGCGTGGGGCTGACGGTTGAATCGCCGGACCCGACGTCGCCCGCCAACAATCGTTACCTCTCGATTCTCCCCGGCAACAGCCGATGTGACATGGCCCTTCGCGTCACGTTCATGCAGATGCCGGAGGGCTTTGATCATCTGGAGGGTCTGACCATGTGGGCCGGGACGCCCGAGGAAGTCTGCGAACACGCCGGCCAGGCCGCGCCGCCGCCGGAGGGCTGCGCTTTCGCGCCGGACCTTGAAAGCTCCAGCTACTTCGCCTCCGAGCTTCAGTGCGATCCGGTCTTCACTACGTTCGGCTCATCCACTGCGCTGCAGCTGTTTGACGAAAC
>JADFMZ010000259.1 GCA_022563615.1 Planctomycetota bacterium | reverse complement strand
TGTGGATGCTCAAGACCCATCTCGACAACCCATCGGAAAGCGAAGCAGTTGCTCGGGAAAGGAAGACCGGGTAACCTGTGAGACCACGAGTCGCCATCAAACCTTCAACTGGCAATGGGACGTCCTCAGCCTGAAGCCCGAAGCACTCATAATATTTCGACGAACCGGAAATCATGAAAAGGATTCTGCCTATGAGCGACGTGATCGCAATTCGCCCCCAGCAAAGGGTGACCTTGCCAGCCGATGTCGCTGAGGCGCATTCAACCTGCACCGGATTGGGCGATGCATTGGTCATCGTGGCGACGGCGCTAATGATGATCGGTGTGGTTATGGTCGCATCGACCAGCATTTCGCTCGATCACTCCTGGTTTGGAGCAGGGTTTTGGGGTTCACCTTTCTGCCGACACCTGGCCTTTGCTCTGGCCGGCTTCGCTTTGATGTTGTTGACCTCGCGGTTCGCGCCGCAGGTATTGGCGTCCCCCGTTTGGCGCGGGCGTGCGGCTGCGATTCTCTTCATCCTGGCGATTGCGGGCTTGGCAGCAGCCTTGATTCCGGGATTGGCAGATCCCCAGCACGGGTCGCATCGCTGGATTCGACTCGGCCCCAAAGCCATGGCGATCCGCTATCAGCCGTCTGAGCTGACCAAGGTGGCGATGGTATGGATCATCGCCTCATTGTTTACGAGGCTCGGCGCCGACCCTCGGTCCTTCCGACGCTCGTTCCTCCCGGCTGCCGTCGCCATCGGCGGTTGCGTCCTGCTGGTCGGTAGCCAGGACTTCGGAACGGCAGCGCTGCTGGGTGTGGTCGGTCTAGCGATGCTCTTAGTCGCCGGCTGCCGTCCTCGTCACATACTCACGCTCAGCGCAATCGGCGTCGGCGCCATGAGTGTGTTATTGCTGGCCTTTCCCTATCGACTGGCAAGAATCACCGCCTTCGGCGACTATTGGTCCGATCCCCAGGGGCACGGGTATCAGGCGATCCAGTCCTTGACCTCGATCGCTTCGGGCGGCTGGTTCGGGCAAGGTCTCGGCGCGGGCGTACAGAAGTTCGGGTATCTGCCGGCCGGCCAGTCCGATTTCATCTTCTCGGTGATTTGTGAAGAGATGGGCGTACTCGGTGGTTTTCTCGTGATCGGCCTATTTGGCGCGTTCATCTGGCTGGGCCTTCGTATCTCGTGGGCAGCCGCTTCCCGGTTTGAACGCCTTCTTGCTTTCGGTCTGATAGCAATCATCGGGCTACAAGCGACCATGAACATTGCGGTGGCTACGGTTGTCGCCCCGACGAAGGGGATTTCCTTGCCATTGCTCTCCGCAGGGGGAAGCGGACTTCTAACCGTATGCCTGGCGATCGGGCTCCTGGCGGCGATGGCCAGGAATGGCGAACGTCGCATAGCGAATGCGGAATGACGGCCCAAGACGCGGAGGTTCAGTCTTCGCCTTTGGCCGCCGACCACCGGCAACTCGACAGCTCGCCTTTGATCGTTTTCGCCGGTGGCGGCACCGGCGGCCATCTCTACCCCGCCCTTGCCATCATGCAGGCACTGCGCGGGCTCCTTCCTGACGTTCGCTTCCTGTTCTTCAGCAGTACGCGAGAAATCGACAGCCGAATCCTGACCCAGGCCGACGTGGAGCCTGTCCGCCAGCCCCTCGTGCCGTTGTCTCGCCTACCCTGGCGCTGGCCCAATGTGCTACGCCGGTTTCGTGAGTCGAGTCGGCTTTGCCGTGCGCTGTTCGACAAGGATCGACCGGCGGTCGTGGTCGGCACCGGTGGGCTGGCCTCGGTGCCTGCGGTCCTGGAGGCTGTGCGCGCAGGCGTTCCGACGGCCCTCCTCAACCCCGACCTGCTGCCCGGTCGGGCGAACCGCCTCCTGTCCCGTCGGGTCAACGTCATCTTTGCACAGTGGTCGGATACGATCAGCCACTTGCGGTCTCGTGCTCATGTGATCGTTTCAGGTTGTCCGGTAAGGCCGGAATTCACCCGCTCGGACCGGTCAGCCGGCCTGCAACGATTCGGGCTCCAGGCTGGGCGCAAGACCCTGCTCATCACCGGGGCTTCCCAGGGCGCTCGCTCGATCAATCAGGCGGTCGTAGCCAACCTGGATTTCCTCGAATCGCGCCCGGACTGGCAGGTCTTGCACCTCACCGGGCACGCCGACTTTGAGGCCATGGAACGGGCGTACCGTAATCGATCGATTCCAGCGGCTGTAATGCCCTTTACAGAGCACATGGCCGACGCACTTGCGGTGGCTGATATCGTGGTTTCCCGCGCCGGAGCATCGACGTTGGCCGAGATCACCGCTGTCGGCAGAGCTTCCATACTCATGCCCTATCCGTACCACCGCGACAAGCATCAATGGGCCAACGCCGAGTGCCTGGTTAGGGCCGGGGCGGCGCGAATTCTGCGCGATGCCGTCACTCCAGCGGTTAACGGGCCGGCGTTGAGACAGACCCTGGAGCCACTCATGGCCGACGAAAAAGCACGCCAATCGATCGCGGCTGCCGCCCGTCGGATCGGTCGCCCGGACGCCGCCTCACAGATCGCCCGAAGCCTTGTGAGTTTAATGTTACCCTCGTCTCCCGCCGCCAACCTTGATCCCGTGCAGGCATTCTGTTAATCCTACCGATATAGTATTTGGTAAGGGCGCGGTCCTGCAATCCGTCGCGGCTCGACGGGTTTGACACCTGACCCTATTTCCTACCGGTATCCTCCAACCTGAAGGATCGGGATGCACACGGAGGTCGAGGGAATTACGACGTGGCCAACGGCGGCGCTGCCTGCGCCGGCGGGGCTGTGTGTCCATCTGATCGGCATCGGCGGCGCCGGCATGAGCGCCGCCGCCTCGATGCTGCTCGAACTCGGCGCTAAGGTCTCTGGTTCAGATCTGGAGTCTTTTGACGGGCTCGGCGATCTGGTCGCCGCCGGCGCCCGCGTTTCCGTCGGTCATCACGAAACGCAACTCGCCCCGGACGCGGATCTGGTCGTCGCCAGCGCCGCCATACCGGAATCTAATCCCGAACTGGTAGCAGCCCGTGCTTGCGGCATGCGCGTAATAAAATACGCCGAGTTGCTCGGGTTGCTTATGGCGGATCGTTGCGGAATGGCCATCGCCGGCACGCATGGCAAGAGCACCACGTCGGCCATGGTGGTCCACATCTTGCGCCAGGCCGGGCTGGACCCCTCCTTCGTGATTGGGGCGCGATCCTCGCAGTTGGGGGGAGGCGGCGGCGTCGGATGCGGACGTCACCTGATTGTCGAAGCGTGTGAGTACGACCGATCGTTCCTGCATTTGCAGCCCGAGTCAGCAGCAATCCTGAACCTCGAACCGGACCATCTGGACTGCTTTGGCGATCTGGACGGGGTGATCGAGGCGTTCTGCCGATTCGCCGAGCGGGTCGAGCCGACGGGGTTACTCGTTTGCAACGCTGAGGACGAGCGCGTGATCCAAGCCTCCCGGTCCGCCACTGCAATGGTGGAAACATTCGGTGTCGAGTCGCCGGCAAATTGGCAGGCGGTCCACCTTCGCAGCGATCGAGGCGCATACGCCTTCGATGTGCTCTTCAACCACCAACGGGTCTTGACGACCCGTTTGAGCGTCCCAGGCAAATACAACGTCGCTAACGCCCTGGCGGCCACGGCCCTGGCCTACCATGCCGGCGCTGACCCGGAGGGCATCGGCCAAGCGCTGGCCACTTTCGAGGGCCTTGATCGACGCATGAGCTGGCGAGGAAAGGGCGAGGGTGTCACCATCCTCGACGACTACGCCCACCATCCCACCGAAATACGGGTCACGATCGAGGCAGCCAAGAACCGCTATCAACCCAGGCGAACCTGGGTTATCTTTCAACCCCATCAAACCTCGCGGACGCATCACTTCATGGACCAGTTCGCGGGCGCCTTGAGCCGGATCGATGAGATCATTATTCCTGACGTTTACGGCGCCCGTGAATCCGATGCGCAGGCCTGCAAGTCGGGATCGCAGGAGCTGGCGCTGCGAATACGCAAGCTCGGCGGACACGCTCGGTACCTGCCCTCTTTTGAAGCCGTGACGGACCACTTGCTCGAACATATCGCCGAAGGCGACCTGGTCATGACGATGGGAGCGGGCGACGTTTGGAGGATTGCGGATGAGCTGGTTGAACGACTTTGCCGATCGGATTGAGCACGACGCTCCAATCGGGCATCGCACCTGGTTTCGTCTCGGAGGCCGGGCTCGATACCTGTTCAAGCCTCGCGACGCCGATGATCTGGCCACACTGGTCCAACGTGCACGGCAGGAGGACGTTCCGGTCAAGGTTCTGGGAAACGGCGCCAACGTGCTGATCTGCGACGACGGCTTCGACGGAGTGGTGGTTCGTTTGGATGAGGGTTCGTTCCGCCAGGTCGAACATCGCGGAACACAGGTTCGCGTCGGCGCCGGCGTGGACCTGATGGGCTTCGCCCGCAAGTGCAGCACACAGGGTCTTTCCGGTTTGGAATGCATGGCCGGCATTCCCGCCACGATCGGCGGCGCGGTCAAGATGAATGCCGGGGGTCGATTCGGCGATTTCGGCAGTACCGTAACGCACGTGCAGGTTCTACGACGTGACGGAGTCATCGAGGATTGGCCGCAGAAACGTGTCCGCTTCGGCTATCGCCACACCAACCTCGACGACAGCATCGTACTGTCCGCCACGCTGGCGCTCCGCCAGGAGGATCCGACGCAGGTTCGCCGGAAGTTCGACGAAACCTTTGCATGGAAGTTGCGCTCGCAACCGATGTCGGAAAACAGCGCGGGATGCATCTTCAAGAATCCCGCAGGGCTGTTCCGCCGGGGCGCTAATGGATCAGGCCGGACTCAAGGGAACGCGTTGCGGCCAGGCCAGCGTTTCCCACCGACACGCCAATTTCATCGTGGCCGATCAGGGCGCCACGACCCGTGATGTGCTGCGTCTGATCGAGCTGATGCGTGAGCGCGTCCGGCGCCTATTCGGCACCGAGCTGGAGGTTGAGGTCGATATTTGGGGCTCCAAGAGCGACCGGGATGCAAAACGATGACCCTTCTGGACGCCAAACTCAAT
>JADFMZ010000258.1 GCA_022563615.1 Planctomycetota bacterium | reverse complement strand
CATCGACCTGGTCGGGCTGGGTGGTGATTGTTCAGGAGTAACCATCGATGACCGACACACATACCGTTCCTTCCGGCCCGATCGGCTCCACCCTCTTGGAGGATGACCCCTCATTCGAAGAGATCGTCGTAGAGTTCGTCGAGGCTCTTGCGAACCGGGTTCTGGACATGGAAGTCGCGTTGCGTACGGCCGACTTCGAGAAGCTGCAAACGTTGGCCCATCAACTCAAAGGTTGCGGCACCGGATACGGCTACCCGGTAGTGTCGGAACGGGCCGCCAACCTCGAACAATGCGCCAAGAATCGTGTCGCCCATGACTGCACGGCAGCCCTAGGCGAGATGAAGGAGATCTGCTCGCGCATCGTGGTCTGCGTGGAGCCGGATAAGAGCGCTTAGATGTCGCGGAACGCCGCCCCCGGTTGTTGGTTGTTCCTTTGAGCGGCAGCCCATTGATTGCTCAGGTCCGGGGGCCCGCCGCAGCCACCTCCGGCAATACGCGTTTGAACGCCGCGAAGTTTCGGACGAACAGCGCCGCCAGTTCCCGGGCTTTGGCATCGTAGTGCGACGGATCACTCCACGTAGATCGCGGCGTCAAGACCTCAGACGGCACGTCGGGGCATGACCGGGGAATCCGTAACCCGAAGACCGGATCCGTGGCATAGGGTTCTCTATCCAGCCTGCCCGCCAAAGCAGCCCGGATCATCGCCCGGGTATGGCGCAGGTTGATTCGTTGGCCCACCCCGTGAGAGCCGCCGCTCCAGCCGGTGTTAATCAGCCAGCAATGGACGTCATGCCGCGCAAGGCGTTCCCCCAGCATCGAGGCATATCGCTCCGGCGGCAGCGGAAGGAAGGGTGCGCCGAAACAGCTACTGAACGTCGCCTGCGGCTCGGTCACGCCGCGCTCCGTACCAGCGACCTTGGCCGTGTAACCCGAAAGGAATTGGTACATCGCTTGTTCGTGCGTCAGCTTCGCGATGGGCGGCAGCACTCCAAAGGCGTCACAGGTCAGAAACACGACGTTGGCGGGGTGACCGGCCACGCTGGGAATGATTGCCCGCGGAATGTGCTCCAAGGGATAGGCCGCGCGCGTGTTCTCGGTCAGCTCCGTGGATTCATAATTCGGACGATGTGTGGCCGAATCCAACACGACGTTCTCCAGCACGCTTCCGAACCGGATCGCGCTGTAAATCTGCGGTTCAGCCTCGGCGGAAAGGTTGATGCACTTGGCGTAGCAGCCGCCCTCGATGTTGAAAACGCCGCGCTCGCTCCAGCCGTGCTCGTCATCACCGATGAGCCGGCGGTCGGGGTCAGCCGACAAGGTCGTCTTGCCCGTCCCGCTCAAACCGAAAAAGAGGGCGACGTCGCCGTCGGGGCCGACGTTGGCCGAACAATGCATGGACAACACATCAGCCAGCGGCAGCACGTAGTTCATGATCGTGAAGATGCTCTTTTTGATCTCCCCCGCATAGGCGGTACCGCCGATCAACACCAGCCCCTTGGTCAGATGAACCACGACAAACGTCTTGGACCGGATTCCGTCCGTGGCTGGATCCGCTTCGCAGGATGGAGCGTTGAGCACCGTGAACCGTGGCTCCTGGCGCCCCGCTGCGCCGACCTCCGGCCGGATGAACAGTTGACTGGCAAACAGGTTGTGCCAAGCGGTTTCTGTGACCACGCGAATCGGGACGCGCGTGGACTCGTCGGCCCCGGCGAACATGTCCCGCACGAACAGGGTTCGTCCCCGATAATGCTCGATCATTCTGCGGTGCAGACGATCAAAATGTTCCTCGCTAATCGGTTTGTTGACCGGACCCCACTCGATGCAGTCGCGAGTGGCCTCTTCCTCGACGATATATTTGTCCCCTGGCGACCGCCCGGTATGCAGGCCGGTGGTGCATACCAGCGCACCGTTGTCGGCAAGCACGCCCTCTCGAGCGCGCAAAGCATGTTCGTAAAGTTCCGCGGGTTGAAGGTTCCAAAATACGTCGCCGGGATCACGGATGCCGTGTCGCTCCAGCCCGATCGGACTCGACGCATTTCCCAAATCGCTCACTACTACACCTCCTTGGTGTCAATCGGCCGCTGGGGCCCGACACGCCGGTTGCTCCGTCCAAAGCGCTCGCGGCATGGCCTGTGGCCGGCCGTTTCGACCGACGCACGCCAGCGTACTGGACGCTTCAGACGTCGTTCGGCCATCCCGTTCGATGATGTAGGCATGCTCAACGCGCGTGGGTGTGACTCGGGTGACTCGTACGTGCACGGTAACGACCTCATCATAGCGAATTGGGGCCAGGTACTTGCAGGCGGCCCGGTACACGACAAAGAACACGCCGTCAGATTCAAGATCCCGATAGCGAAAACCGTTGCTTCTGAGCAGCTCGGTGCGGGCGTGCTCGAAGTACTCCCAGTACCGGGCATGGTGCAGGTGCCCCATCGCATCGCACTCAGCGTACCGTACACGAAGGTCCACGCTACAACAGTCCCTTGAACGGTTCGACATGGCCGGCGTTTCCACGACGAGAACAGACCCGTACAGCGGCCCCCACGCAAGGTTCCCGGACGATGCGCAGGACAGGCCGCGTCATTTTGCCGACGCGAGCACCACCAGCAGGGTCACCTCCCGGCCGCCACGGAGAACCACGACACGGACGGTATCGTCGGCATGTTTATTTCGTGTGGCGGCCATGTAATCGTAAATGTTGGCCACCTTTTTTTCGTCGATCCGAATGATGCGATCCCCCGCTTTCATACCCGCCAGGTCCGCCGGGCCTTGCGAGCTGACCTGCTCCACGGCCATGCCCGGTTGGCCGTCCTCACCGTAACCCGGCGCGATCCCCATGACCACGCGATAGGTGGGCGTTTCGCCGGCGGCATCGCGGCTTTGTCGACGAGACGGCATGACCGCCTCAAATGTCGGGCGTTGGGTCCGGTCGGCCAGTTGCCGGGCCACCTGACTTACCAACCGGGTCACGCGGGCGCCACCCTCGGCGTTTATCTTGTCCGTGTCATCCGAAGGCTGATGGTAATCACTATGAATGCCCGTAAAGAAATGCATCGACGGAATCGATCGGCGGATGAAGGGCGCATGGTCGCTGCGACCGCCCATATCGGTGGTCGGCGTGACGCCGAGCCCGACGCGCCGCGACGCCCTTTCCACCAACTCCTCGATTCCCGTGCCGCTTCGCGCGCCGAATACTAGGACGTGATCGCTCCCGGGCTCCATCCGTCCGATCATATCCATATTGAGCATGGCGACCGTCTTTTCGAGTTCCACCGCCGGGTGCTCGACGTAATACCGACTTCCGTGCAGGCCGCTCTCTTCAGCCGTGAACGCCACAAATACGATGCTTCGCCTGAGAGGAGGGCCTGAAGCAACCAGCCGGGCGATTTCGATGAGACCCCCGACGCCGGAAGCGTTGTCATCCGCCCCGTTGTGAATCTGCGGCGGAAGATCCTCCCGAACAAGCGTGCCGGCCTTGAACTTGCGCCGCATCGGTTTGCGGATTCCCAGATGATCGTAATGCGCGCCGACGACGACACATTCATCCGCTAGTGGACCACGCCCCCGAAGCAGTCCGATCACGTTTCGGACCGGCGCCTGCTCGGTCTCGAGGCCGGCGAATCCTTTGGCCTGCACATGCGGCAACGCGGCTGTGACAAAGTCGCCCTTATCGAGCCGCTCTTGTAGTTGGGCCAAGGTGCCGAGGCCCGCCGAGGCCAAATGCCGGTTCGCCAGAGAACGCGTGATGTGAAATGCGGGAATGCCGTACGCTTCCGCGCTTTCCGCCCGAAACTCCATCAACTCGTCGCCTTCGCCTTCCTCGGGCGTCGGGTTGACGATCAAGACGGCTACGACCCCGCGATCCTTGGCGTTGTACACCTTGCTTCGAAACATGGCGTGATGGGTGGCGCGGCCGTCTTCCCCGGCCCAGGCATCCGGCTCGCCGCGCAATATCATCGCGACGCCGCCGGCAAGGTCGATATCGCCGAAGTCATCATGGCCACGTGCGGGTGCGACGATGCCGTAGCCGCAGAATATGACCGGACCGGTGAACTCTTCGTTCGAGGAAAAGTGGAAGGGGATGAAGTCCCGTCCCCGGCGATTCTCATTGAGATCGCCCGTGAACGACAAGCGCGACGCATCGGTGAGTGAGCGTCGCACAGCCAGCGGAAAACTTTGGAAGTAAGTGCCGTCGTCGCCCGCTGGTTCGAGCCCCGCGCCGGCAAACTGGCGGGCAATGTATTCCGCCGCAAGCTCGATACCCGGCGATCCGACCCCGCGACCGGCAAGCTCGTCGCGCGCCAGATAATTCACATGGTCTTGAAAACGCTGCGCCAAGCCCGACCTACAACCGGCAAGGCCGAGCAGCCCAAGGACGACCAATGCAACCGCCCGGTGGGTCGCCGGCTTTGCAAAGGATGCACGTCTCAAGGCAATGGGCACAATGACCGACGGCCTTCGTGTTGAGGGCTGCCACGAGAAATGATGCCGCGCTGTGTTCAACGCCTCCCCCGTTATCGCGAGTGCCAGCGCGTGAGCCTGGATGGTCTATCGGTCAGAAAGAACACGTCCAGATCTTCGGCCAGCGCCCGCCGGTCGCGGTCGGCTATTCTCACAATACGACGATGATGCTCGTCCGGGGATTGCCCGAGCGTCTCATAGCTGGAATGCGGATAATAGATCTTTCGCGCTTGCGGGCTGGCACACCCGAGCCCGAACCAGGTTAACGTCACAGACACCGCTACGATGATTATAACAGCACGTCTCATGGGTCTTTCCTTTCCGCTCGGAATCCGGCTTCCGGCGCCGCTCGCTACGGATACAGAGCCGTCCGGACAGCCTATCGTGGTCCGTACGCGTGTCAACGCCGGAAGGCTTGATGGCTCGTTGGGGGTGTGTGACAGTTTTGGCGGGGATGATCGACGTTGCGTAGACGGGCGACATCTTCCGCGTGTGGGTTCTGCTCTTTGCCCTGAAAGGGCACGATAAGACAGCCCGGGGCAACGCCCTGGGATTTGGTGGGCGAGACGAAGACGAGCCCTGAAAGGGCGGCATAGGCGTATTCTGCCCTTTCAG